>DATNEZ010000489.1:0-2252 GCA_035606645.1 Binatia bacterium | reverse complement strand
GACCTGCCTTGTATGCGGACGGTCCGGCGATCCCCGCCGGGCCGGGCGCATATTAACGCGATCCTACCCGATTTGCCAAGGGACACAATAGCCCGGAGTCTTCTCCTTCCAATTGGCTCTGCATTCTCCCCGCACCCCGTGCCCAGGGCCGGATGAGGCCGAAATAAAGAAAGGCCGCCGCGCCCACGGCGCGACGGCCCCTGTGTTCAATTCCCATCCGATCGGGGAGGTCAGGCCCCCATCAGCTGGCTGCGCAGCCCATCCAGAGACAGGCGCAGCTTGAGCAGGGCCTCCCGCTCCAGCTGCCTTACCCGCTCCTTGCTCAGCTTGAGGATGCGTGAGACGGCCTCGAGCGTCAGTTCACTGCCGTCGCGCATGCCGAAACGCCGCTCGAGAATGTAGCGCTCGCGTGCCGGGAGCTGCCGCAGGGCGCCCTTCACGATATGGTCCACCTCCGCCCGCTGGATCTCCCGCTCCTGGCGGAAGGAATCGGGATCGGCGATGAATGCATCGAGACGCGTTTCCTCGTTGGGGGAGATGAAATCATCGAAGCTGGTTGCGTGCGGTAGCAGTTGACGCCACATGACGACCTCCTTTCACCGATTCCTACTCTTAGCAACTTCCCTGCCAGCCCGGCAGGCCTGTCCGTGCGCGCCCGGGGGTGCGGGCCGGATTCAGCGACCTTGTGGCTGGAAGGCCCTGAACTGACCGGATTTCCGGCCGATCGTGGCCGCCGGGACCGATCCCCCTTTCTTTGGGGAAGGCCGGCCGTACTCCCGGCTGTCCTGCCGCGCCCGCCTTTTTGACGCACCGGGGCGACACCATGACTTTTTGACAGGTCAGTTCGCGCTCCGCTAGCATGCGGCCCCTCGGGAAACACCCTATGAGCCAGGAGCGGGCCACTCAGATCCTGAAGATGCTTCGCCGGGCCCGCCCCGGTGCCCGGGTGGAGCTCGTGCACGACTCCCCCTTCCGGCTGCTGGTCGCCACGATCCTCTCGGCGCAGTGCACCGACGCGCGCGTGAACCTGGTCACGCCGTCCCTGTTCCGCGCCTGGCCCGACGCCCGGGCGCTCGCCGGCGCGGATCCGCGCGACCTCGAGGAGACGATCCGGTCGACCGGCTTCTTCCGCGCCAAGGCGCGGTCGCTCAAGGCCATGTCGCATGCGCTTCTGGATCGGCACGGGGGAGAGGTGCCGCGCACGATGGACGAGATGACCCGGCTTCCGGGCGTGGGGCGCAAGACGGCCAACGTCGTGCTCGGAGCGGGCTACGGCATCGCGTCGGGAATCGTCGTCGACACGCACGCCGCCCGCGTGGCGCAGCGCCTCGGGCTGACGCGGGAGAGCGACCCTGTCCGGATCGAGCGCGATCTCATGGCGGTCATCCCCCGGGAGGACTGGATCTTCGCCTCGATCGCCCTCGTCCTTCACGGCCGTTATGTCTGCCAGGCGCGCCTGCCGCGCTGCTCCGAGTGCCCCCTGAGCCCGCACTGTCCTTCGAAGAACCTCGAGTCGGAGCTGCGTGCCGGGAAGGGGCGGAGCGTGAAGGCGCGCGCGAGCGGGAAGGGCGCCGTCAGGGCTTCGGCGTCGAGGCGCCCGGCGTCCCGGCGGCGTCCTGCGGGGCTCCGGGCGAAGCCTGCGGCTCGTCGTCCGGCCCGGGGTCGATCTTGAAGCCGGCCTTCTCCGCCTCGCGCATGGCGCGCCGGACATGGCGGTACTCGCGCACCCGCCGCAGCTGGCGGCGCACCCACTGGCTCTCGGTGCTCAGGAGGGTCAATCCGGGGAGAAGCAAGAGGATGCCGGGGCCGGGGAGTACGAGGAGCGCCAGGCCGACGATCGTCAGGACCCAGCCGCTCCCCAGGCGAAACAGGCTCCAGGCGCGCTTCCGGCCGCCTTCGAGGCTCATCCACCCGGAGCCGGAGCTCATGCCCCGGGGGTGAATCCCTGGAGAGCTTCCTCTCCCATCTGGCCGACGTAGACCAGGCGCGCCTCGCCTTCGAGGCGAACCCCCTTCGCCTGGCGCGGCGCCCCTTCGAAGCGCACCCGGAGCGTCGCCCCCGAGCGCGTGCGCAGGGTGACCGGCGACGGCGCGACGCCGGACGCCGCAGCGGCAATGGCCGCCGCGACGCTGCCGGTGCCGCAGGCCAGCGTTTCCCCCTCCACGCCCCGCTCGTAGGTCCTGATCGCGAGCGCTCCGCCCTCGGCGGGTTGCACGAAATCGACGTTGGTCCCGGCCGGCGCGAAGCGCGGG
>DATNEZ010000487.1:0-3316 GCA_035606645.1 Binatia bacterium | reverse complement strand
GGGGGCCTGGCCTCGGCAACCCGACGCCGGCAGAGATGGAGGTTCAGGGATACCACGCGCCGCAGGGGGTCTCGTACGGTCCGCGGGGCGTGGAGCGGCTCGTGCCGGACAAGATCGGCCCCCAGCACCCCGTCACCGAGGTGCGGTGGGCGGGAATCGAGAGCACGCACTTCGCCGCCCTGTGGGTGCCGCCGGTCGTGCCGGGGACGGTCGAGCTGCGGGCGATCGAGCTGCCGGCCGGGGAAGACGGTCGAAAGAAGCTGGGGGTCGGCGCGGCCGTGCCGTTGGGGGGGTCAGGAGACGCCGGGCTCCTGTTCGTGGGACCGAAAGACCACAACCTGCTCACGGCCATCGACCACGACCTGGCCGCGGTCGTGCCCGTGGGCGAGTGGATCGGCCCCATCGTGATCCCGTTGATGGCCCTGCTCCGCTGGGTGCACGGCTGGGTCCGCAACTACGGCTGGTCCATCGTCGTCCTGACCGTCCTCATCAACGTGATCATGGCTCCGCTCCGGCACTACTCCATCGCCAACGGGATCAAGATGGCGAAGCTCTCGCCGGAGATGCGCGTCATCCAGGAGCGCTACCGGAAGGTGCCGGCGCTCGACCCCAAACGCCAGGAGATGCAGCAGGAGATCGCGGCCCTCTACGAGCGTCACGGCATGAGCATGAGCACGCAGATGCTGGTGGGCTGCCTGCCCCTGCTCCTCACCATGCCGTTCCTCATCGCCTTCTATCGCGTCCTCCAGGTCGCCATCGAGCTGCGGGGCGCCTCGTTCCTGTGGATCCCGGATCTCAGCCAGCGCGATCCCCTGTTCATTACCCCCGTGCTCATGGGAATCTCGATGTTCGTGATGCAGCGGATGACCCCGACGGCGATGGACCCCGCGCAACAGCGCATCATGATGATCATGCCGGTGGTGCTGGTCGTGATGTTCCATGCCGCCCCCGCCGGGTTGAACCTCTACTGGCTCTCGTCCAACCTCTGCTCGGTCGTGCAGCAGGCGGTGACCTTGCGGATCATCGCCAACCCCGCCGACCGGGCCCAGCGCAAGGAGCGCCGCCGGCCATGAGCGACCCCGTCTTCACCGGCCAGGACGTCCCCGACGCGGTAGCCTCCGCCGCCCGCAGCCTCGGCCTGGAGGCCGCGCGCCTGCGCTACGTCGTGCTCGACCCCGGGCGCCCGGGCGGGCTGGGGGTGAGCGCATCCCCGGCCCGGATCGCGGTGCTCCTGGAGCGGCGTCCGGCGGGGGAGGGCCGCCCGGCCGCGGCCCCGCGCGCGCGGCCGCAGGAGGACGAGCAGCCGCCCGCCCCGCGCAGCGGGGACGTGAGGGCGGACATCCGTTCCCTCGTGCGCGTCCTCGGAGAGTCCGCCTCGGTCGATCTCTCGGCCGAGGTCGAAGAGGGGCCCGACGGGGTGCGGGTGCGTCTGCAGGGGGCCGGCTGCGCGATGCTGCTGGAGGAAGAAGGCGAGGTCTTCCTGGCCCTGGAGCACGTGCTGCAGCGCGCTTACCGCGGCCGCCTCGCCGCGGGCCGCCTGGTGGTCGAGTGCGAGGGCTACCGCGATCATCGGGATCAGCGCCTGCGCGAGCGCGCCCTGGAGATCGCGAAGGCGGTGGAAGCGGACGGCAAGCCGCGGCGCACCGAGGCCTTGAACTCGTACGAGCGGCGCATCGTGCACATGATCGTGAGCGAGCGGCCGGGCCTCGAGACGTACAGCGTCGGCGAGGGTGCGGATCGGCGCGTCACCATCGCGCCTCGCCGCGCCGCCGACACGGGCGGGAACGACCCGGCCGAGCCCTCCCGGGACTGAGCCCGTCGTGGGCGGTGGAACGAGCGCCCACGATCCCTACCTGGCCGCCCTCGGGCTGGAGCCGGCCGCGATCGCGTCGCTGTCCCGTTACCTCGACCTCGTCGCGGCCTGGAGCGCGCGCGTCAACTTGACGGGGGCGCGAACCCCGGCCGCTCGCGTCGCCATCCTGATCGCCCCCGTCGTACCCGCGGCTTCCCTGTTGGGCGCCGGCCTCCTCCTCGACATCGGGAGCGGCAACGGCTCTCCCGGGCTCGTGCTGGCCGCCCTGCGCCGGGACGTCCCGGCCGTTCTGCTCGAGCCGCGCCAGCGTCGCTGGGCCTTCCTGCGCGAGGCCGCGCGCGCGCTGGGGCGGCGCGACCTCGACATCCGGCGGAGCCGCCACGACGGCCACGACGGCCCGCCGGCGCACACGGTCTCCCTGCGCGCGCTGTCCCTGCCCCTCGCCGAGATCGCCCCCCTGGTGACGGTGGGGGGCCGCCTCCTGGCCTGGGGCTCTTCTTCCGCCCCCGACCCTGCTTTCGCCCCCGAGCCCAGCCCGCGGCCGGACCTGCACGTGTGGCGCCGGGTGGATGTTCCACGACCAACATGACGGTGAAACAGCGGGCGGCCCCCAGGTGCCACGTGGAACTTGACGGTGAAACAGCAAGGCCGTAGCCTTCCTCCACATGAAGGCCAGGCGTCCGGACGATCTCGCGACCGGGTACCTGCTCGGGCTCCTGGCCGGGGAGGGCCACTTCGGAGGCGACGGCCGGCAGGCCCAGGTGACGCTGCGGATGCATGTCCGCCACGAGAAGCTCTTCCGCTGGCTGCTGGAGCAGTTCCCCGCGAGCCGCCTCTACGGGCCCTATCACCACGGCGGACGCGACTACTTCCAGTGGATGGCGCGCGGGGAATTCCTGCGCGATCACCTGGTTCCCCTGGTGGCCGCTCATCGCGACCTCCTCGACGACTACGTGGCCGAGCGCTTCCGCCAGATGTGCGAACGCTACGACCTCGCCCCCGCGTCGCGCCGGCGCCCCGGCTGAACGCGCTCCGGGAGGGGCGCGAGGCTCGTGCTATCCTGCCGGACTCATCGGCGGGAGGCGCGTGGGACGTGTCATCGCGGTCGCGAACCAGAAGGGGGGCGTCGGCAAGACGACCACCGCCATCAACCTCGCCGCCTCCCTGGCCGCGGCCGAACGGCGCGTGCTCGCCGTCGACACGGACCCGCAGGCCAACCTGACGTCCGGGCTCGGGCGCAAGGCGCGCGAGCCGCGCCCCAGCATCTACGAAGTCATGATCGACCAGCGGCCACTGGACGACATCCTCATCTCGACCGACCTCGAGCATCTGACCCTGGCTCCCGCGGATCGCAACCTCACCGGCGCCGAAGTGGAGCTCGTGCCGCTCCTCGCCCGCGAATACCGCCTGAAGGAAGCGCTGGCCGCCGCCGCCGACCGCTTCGATTACGTGTTCCTGGACTGTCCGCCCAGCCTCGGCCTCCTCACCGTCAACGCCCTGGCC
>DATNEZ010000457.1:0-4216 GCA_035606645.1 Binatia bacterium | reverse complement strand
ATCCTCGCGTCCCGCGCCGAATCGGTCCTCATGATCCACCGGCCCGGGTCCGCGGGGCGCGAGATGGTCCGGCATGCCCGCGAGAAGCTGGACGAGGTCAAGGCGAACATCCTCGGCCTGGTCATGAACAACGTCAACCTCAAGAAGGAAGCCTACTACTACCCGCATCATCTTTATTACGGGTACGGCGCTCCGGAAACGGAAGCCGAGACCGCCAAGAAGGGCCCGGTGGGAAAGAAGGGATGAAGCTGGTCATCCAGATCCCCTGCCTCAACGAGGAGAAGACCCTCCCCGTCACCCTGGCCGGCCTGCCCCGGACGGTGCCCGGCGTGGACGTGGTCGAGGTCCTGGTGATCGACGACGGAAGCGCGGACGGGACGGTGGAGGTCGCCCGGCAGATGGGGGTCGACTACCTGGTTCGTTTCCCACGGCACCAGGGGCTGGCGAGCGCCTTTCGGGCCGGGCTCGAGGCCAGCCTGCGGCTGGGAGCCGACATCATCGTCAACACCGACGCGGACAACCAGTACGACGCCCGCGACCTGGAGCGGCTGATTCGGCCGATCCTGGACCGCAAGGCCGACCTGGTGGTGGGCGACCGCCAGGTCCAGGGGCTCCGTCACTTCTCGGCCGTCAAGAAGCTGCTGCACCGGCTCGGCGACCGGGTGATGGAGCAGCTGTCCGGGATCGAGCTCCTCGATTCCACCAGCGGGTTCCGGGCCTACAGCCGCGAGGCCGCGCTGCGGCTGAACGTCTTCTCGAAATTCACCTACACCCTGGAAACGCTGATCCAGGCCGGCAAGAAGAACCTGGTCGTGGCGCACGTCCCGGTGCGGGTCAACGAAACGCTCCGGGCGTCCCGGCTGTTCCCCAACCTCTGGACCTATCTGAAGAGGTCGGCCAGCACGATGGTCCGGATCTACGCGATGTACGAGCCGTTGAAAGCGTTCTCGTACCTCGGAATGCTGGTGGGCGGGGTCGGGGCGGCCCTGCTTCTTCGGTTCCTGTATTACTTCGTGATCGCCGGCGCGGAGCCGGTCGGCAGGGTGCAATCCCTGCTGGCCGGTGCAACGCTGGCGGCGATGGGGCTCGGGCTGGTCCTGATCGGCGTCGTCAGCGATCTGATCGCCGCCAACCGGCTCCTGACGGAGGACATCCAGTACCGGATCCGTCGGATGGAGCTGGAGAGCGGGCGCAGGGGTGGGGAGAGGATCGAAAGCCTGGCTCCCAAGGCGGCCGGGCCGACGGCGGTGGGGGGCCGGACATCATGACGCCCAGGAAGATTCTCCTCACCGGCGGGGCCGGATTCATCGGGTCGCACCTCGCGGCGGCCCTGATCGGGCGCGGGCATCAGGTCAGAATCCTGGACATCCTGGATCCCCAGGTGCACGGCGCCGATGCCAGGAGGCCGGCGCTCGAGGGGGCCGAGCTCATCCAGGGCGACCTGCTGGACTCCGCCGTGCTGGCCCGGGCCCTGAAGGGCGTCGAGGTGATCTTCCACCAGGCCGCCTCCGTGGGCGTGGGCCAGTCGATGTACGAGGCCGCCGCCTACACCCGGGTGAACAGCCTCGGAACGGCCATGCTGATGGAGGCGATCGCCACGCCGGAATCGCGGGTCGAGAAGGTGGTCGTCGCCTCGTCGATGTCGATCTACGGAGAGGGGCGGTATCGCTGCCCGCATTGCGGGCCGGTGGCGCCCCTGCCCCGCAGCAAGGATCGGCTGCGCTCCGGACTCTGGGAACCTCCCTGCCCCGCGTGCGGGGTGGACCTGGCTCCGCTCCCCACCGACGAGAGCAAGCCGCTCAACCCGACCTCGGTCTACGCGGTGACCAAGCGCAGCCAGGAGGAGACGGTCCTCGTGATGGGGAAGTCGTACGGCATTCCCTCCGTGGCCCTGCGCTACTTCAATGTCTACGGGCCCGGTCAGGCGCTCTCCAACCCCTACACGGGAGTGGCGGCGATCTTCTCGAGCCGCCTGCTCAACGGGAACCCGCCCTGCATGTTCGAGGACGGGGCGCAGAGCCGCGATTTCGTGCACGTCAAGGACATCGTCCGGGCGAACCTGCTCGCCATGGAGAAGAGCGAGGCCGACTTCGAGGTCTTCAACGTGGGGACGGGAATCCGGACCTCCCTGCACGAGCTGGTGCGCGGCCTGACGCTGCGGCTCGCTCCGGACAGGGGGCTGGCCCCGAAGGTCCTGGGGACCTTCCGCGAGGGGGACATCAGGCACTGCTACGCCGACATCGCCCGCATCCGCACGCGGCTCGGGTACGAGCCGTCGATTCCGCTCGAGCAGGGCTTCGACGACCTGGTGCAGTGGGCCAGGACCCAGAAACCCCTGGATCGATACGAAGTCGCCGCGGCCGAGCTGGTCTCACGGGGCCTGGTGAGCGGAATCTAATGGAATTCACCAAACACGAGGACGAAGGGAGAACGACGACGATGTTCAGAGCCTTAGTGACCAATCCACCCTGGCCCGGTGACGGCTACGGCGCGCGGGCTTCGGTCCGATGGCCGCACAAGCGCAAGGACAAGAAGCTGGAGTACCCGATCTTCCTGTCCTACGCGGTGGCGCTGAGCCGCCAGGCCGGAATCGAAACGGGCTTCCTCGACGGGGTCGTCGACGAGCTCGGAATCGAGGCGTACGCCAGCGAGGTGAACCGGCTCGCGCCGGATTTCATCGCCATGGAGTGCTCCACGCCGTCGATCGACCACGACCTGGCTTCCGTTCGCGCCATCAAAAAGCTGCGGCCGGGGACCTTCGTGGCCCTGATGGGCTCGCACGCCACCTATTTCCACCAGCAGCTCCTGCTGGAGAATCCGGAAGTCGACGCCATCATCCGCGGCGAGTTCGAGATCACCATCCGGGAGACCGCCCTCGCCCTCAAGAACGGGACGCCGCTTTCCGGCGTCGCGGGACTGACCTTCCGGGACGGCGCATCGATCCGTGTCACCCCCGATCGGCCGATGGACTTCGACCTCGACAGCTGGCCCTATCCGGCCCGCGACATCGTGCCGATCGGGAAGTACCAGACCGCCCAGTACCAGGGGACCAACGGGACCTTCATGCTGTCGAGCCGCGGCTGTCCCTACCGCTGCACCTTCTGCCTCTGGCCGGGCACGATGGTGGGGCGGGACTTCCGGGCCAGGAAGGCGGAGGCCGTGGTGAACGAGATGGAGCATCTCGTGAAGCAGCACGGCGTCGACGACATCTACTTCGACGACGACACGATGACCATCGATCGCGGGCGGCTCCTCGAGATCTGCCGGCTGATCCAGGAGCGGGACTTGAAGGTGCACTGGATCGCCATGGGGCGGGTCGACACGGTGGACGAGGTTCTGCTGAGAGAGATGCGCAAGGCCGGCTGCGACAACGTCTACCTGGGGGTCGAATCGGGCTCGCAGGAGATCCTGAAGCGGCTCAAGAAAGGGATCCAGCTCTCCCAGGTGACGCAGGCGTTCCGCGCCGCCCGCAGGGCCGGGATCAAGACCCAGGCCTTCTTCATGCTGGGAGGTCCCGGAGAGACGAAGGAGACCCTGAAGGAGACGATCGAGTTCGCGATCAAGCTGGATCCGGACAACGCCCAGTTCGCCGCCGCCGTCCCCTATCCCGGCACCGAGATGTACGAGGAGTCGGTCCGCAAGGGATACCTGAAGGCCAAGACCTGGGAGGACTATGCTGCCCGGGACATCGTCCTGGAGACGGAGACGCTGTCGCGGCTCGACCTGGAGAAGGCCCGCCTCGAGGCGTATCGCCGGTTCTACCTGCGACCCACGTTCATCCTGAGGACCCTCGGGCGGCTGACCAGCGTCCGCGAGATGCGCCGCGTCTTCCGGGGGAGCCTCTCCATCTTCAGCCGCCTGATCTACTTCTCACAGAACGTGCGGCGCAAGACGCGAGGAGTCCCCGTGGCGGAGCCGGAGCAGGCCTGACGTGACGGTCTGCTACTGGGGAACCTACGACCGCGACTACCCGAGGAACCGGATCCTGATGGCCGGCCTGCGGGCCAACGGGGCGGAGGTCCGGGAGCTTCACTTCGCCCTCTGGCGAAGTCCTGCCGACAAGGTGCGCCGGGCCGGGTCGAGCTGGGTCCGCCCCGCGCTCCTGGCACGGTGGGCCTGGGGCTACGCGGTCCTGACCGTGCGGTTCTTCAGGTCGCCGCGCCCGGATTTTCTCTTCGTCGGGTACTCGGGGCATTTCGACGTCTTTCCGGCCTGG
>DATNEZ010000443.1:0-15202 GCA_035606645.1 Binatia bacterium | reverse complement strand
TCCCCTGGTGTCGCCCGAGGACCTGTATACCTACACGGCCAATGCCCTTGGCATGAAATTCCTCCAGCAAGTCCACAAGGAGGCGCACGGCACGCTCGGGAGACACCAGCCCTCCGACGCGGGCAACACGAATGGTGGCGTCAAGGACGGAGCCTTCTGGCAGCTGCACAAGAACCTCGACAATATCTACTCGGACTGGGCAGTCGGTAAGTACCGGCTCGCCGACAATTCGGGACGGCCGATCTTCTTCAGCGTGGCCCCCGGGGCGGTCGGTGCCGCGGGCAGCGCGCTGCGCGAGCGCAATGGAAGCGACGTGTACCAGGGGAACACCCCCACCGGCAATCCTCCGCGGGACCCCTTGACCCAATACGGCGCCAGGCCCCGGATTCCATCCGATATCTATGTAGGCAACAGCAATTTCACCAACCTTCTGTATGCCGCCGGCGTCCGGAAGTGGAAACCGGCGGATGATCCCTCGCCGAATCAAGCCTGGGACATCGATGCGTTGAGCGTCCTCAACCCGCCAGGGAACGGCTGGTACTTTTCGACCAGGACGGCGCTCTTCGGAGGAATCATCTACCAATCGTCCGGCACCGGGACGAGGACGGTGTTCCGCAACTTCACCGAACTCGGGCTCGACGTTCATGACAACCTCGACGCCCTGGAAATCGATCAGCAGAAGCGGGTGCAGGGAACGAACGATTTCATCCCCCGCAAGCCGGCGATCTACGACAGACCCGGGCAGTGGTTCTCCCTCCGTGTCGGCTCGACGTACGGCGTCCAGGCCAAGGGGGGTGTCCTGGTGGATGCCAGCGACATCCTGCGGTTCGATGAAAACGGCGACCTCGTCATCGACGTCAGCCACACGGCGCTGGGCCTCGTCGCGGATCCGCTGGACCTGCTCGCGGATGACGACCTGGACGCGCTGGCGATCGTCGACGTCGACAACTCCGACACGCTCGATCCGGGAGACCTCGTCTACTACTCCCTGGCCACCGGGAGCCCGGCCCTGGCAGGTCGCTCGGGCGCGGATGTCCTGTGTTACACGGTCGGAGTGGGCCTGTGCCCCGAGGTGGCCGTGACGGCGGCCCAGCTCGGTCTCTTCCCGGCCGATGATCTCGACGCGCTCGACCTGCGACGCGGCGGTGGCACCGGGGGCGCCCCGCCGGCCTCCGGCGCCTCCGTGCTGGCTCCTGAAACCCTCACGGGCGCCTGCTGTCAGTCCGGCGGGACCTGCGCGGACAGCATCAGCCAATCCACCTGCGAGGGCGCGGGCGGCACCTTCGCCGGGCCTGGAACGACGTGCGCCACCACGCAGTGCCCGGCGGCCCCCGGCTCCGGCGCCTGCTGTCGGTCCGGCGGGACCTGTTCAATCCTCCAACCATCGAGCTGCCTGGCCGTGGGAGGCACCTTCGCCGGGGAGGATTCGGTGTGCGAGGCCGCGCAGTGCCCGTCGGCCCCCGGCGCCTGCTGCGCTTCGAACGGCAGCTGCACCCAGGTCAGCGACCGGGCGTGCCTCCTGGCGGGAGGGACATTCCGAGGCGTCGGAGTCGGCTGCACGAGCGGCCTCTGTCCGGCGGCCCCCGCCAACGACGAGTGCACGACCGCCTCCGTGATCCCCTACAATTTTGTCTCGGGGTATCAGCCTCCCGCGGACAACACGAATGCGACGTCCCCGCCCTATTTTCAGCCGACGGATCCGCCGTACAGCTGCGAGGATCACAGGGTATTCGGGGGGCCGTACGGGAGCGGGACGATCTGGTACTCCTACACCGTGCCGAACGGGCCGGGACCGGGACGATCCGTCTACATCACCACGGACCAGGCGGCCCGGTTCTACCCTGCCGGCGGGGGGGCCGGGGACACCAAGCTGGCGCTGTACTACGCCCCGAACGGTGACTGCTCCGTGCTGCAGGAAGTGGCGTGCGCCGACAACCTGAGCTGCGCCATCTTCTCCAACTCCAACTCCAACGCACCCCCGTACAATGACCCGACCGGACAGGATTGCAGCTCGTCGAGTGCGCCGCTGTACGCGCCCCTGCGGTACAACAACCCGGCGCCCGGCCGATACTATCTCCAGGTGTCCACCACCTTCAACGCCGATCGCGGACGAACCTACCTGACCATCTCCGATCCCCCGGTCGCTCCCGCTCCCACCCCCACTCCTCCCCCCGTCGCGAGGATGCCCACGATGTCGAGCCTGGGCCTGGCCGTCCTGACGCTGGTGCTCGTCGGGTGCGGAGCCATCTGGCTGCGACTGCTGGGGAGGGATGCGGGCTAGCGCGGATTTCTCACCAGTCTTCTGCTGCGACCGCGGATCTGGCCGCCCTGACGGGCGTCCTCGCGGCGAGGATCCATCAACGTATGGACAATACGTTTCGGGTCCTCGCCGCTGCGGGTGCTCGTCATGACGGCCATTTCCGCGGTCTCGCGACGAACCCCGGTGAGAAATCCGGGCTAGGAGGACGAGTCAGGCCAACGGGCTCCGCCGCGCCGTTTCGTAGGCGCGCAGCGTCTCGTCGGTCAGGCGATCGGGGGTGAAGCGCGCGGCGACGTCGAGGCTGCCGGTCTTTCCCATGGCACGCGCCCGGGCCGGGTCGTTCAGGAGGGAGAGGATCGCCTCGGCGAGCCTCCCTGGCTCGCGCGGCGGGACGACGAGGCCGGTCGCGCCGTCCTGCAGGATCTCGGCGGCCCCGCCTATGGCGGTCGCCACGGCGGGGACGCCGCAGGCCAGGGCCTCCTTGAGGACGGCCGACGAGGCGTCGCAGTCGATCGAGGGGAGGACCGACATGCTGAGGGCGGCGGTGATCTCCGGCACATCGTCGCGGAAACCGAGGAATCGCACCGAGCGCGCCACTCCCAGCTCCGCAGCCAGGCTGCGCAACGCCCCTTCGCGCGGGCCGGTCCCGACCAGGACGAACTGGGTCTCGGGGCGGCTGGCGAGGACGATCGCCGCGGCCCGCAGGAAGTCGTCCTGCCCCTTGTCCTCGACCAGGCGGCCGATCACCCCGACGAGCGGCGCGTCCGCGGCGAGGCCGAGCTCGGCACGCACCCGGCCCCCGTCCACACCGGGGTGGAAACGATCGGGGCGGTAGGCCGACTGCACGATCGACACCCGCTCGCGGCTCAGGGCCCCGGAGCGGAAGAACGGCTCGTAGCGCTCCAGGACGCTCCCGCTCGCGACGATGAGGTGGTCCACCTGCCGGCGGTACAGCCAGTCGTTGGCGGGGTGCTCGACGACACGCTTGGTGTTGTGACGGGTGAAGACCAGGGGGGCGGTGCGGCCGGCGAAGCGCCGCGCCGCGACACAAGTCCACAGGTCCTGGGATCCATGGGCATCGATCAGGTCGTAACGCTCCGACTTCAGATGGCGCGCCATGACGACGACGTCGCGCAGGGCGGCGTGCAGAAACTTCGGCTTGCGGAAGGCGGGCTCGTCGAACACCGGCAGGCCCGCCTCGCGCGCCCGCACGGCCAGGAGCGATCCGCGCGGCGCGGCGACGGTGACCTGGTGGCCGCGCGCCGCCAGGCCGCGCGACATCATCAGGATGCGGGAGGGCTGCCCGCCCCAGCCGCGATGAAAGTTGGTCTGGAGGATCTTCACCGCGGCAGGACGCGTGCGGACGCGTGCGCCGGGCCCGCTCCGGCCACGGATCCGCTGGCGTGCGCCGAGCCGGGAGCCGTCATGGGGCCGCCGGCGGGGGCCGCGCCCGCGGCGCCGCCGGCGAGCGCCTTCCGGCGCTCGCGCCGCGCGGCGACCCACAGGGTGAGATCGTCGAGTCCCGAGTAGGCGCTCGGCACGACGAACAGCGTCATGAAGGTCGAGACGATGATGCCGCCGATGACGGCCAGGGCCATCGGGATGCGGGTCTCGGCCCCCGGGCCCAGGGCCAGGGCCGAGGGGACCGCGCCGGCAATCGTCGAGACGGAGGTCATCAGGATCGGGCGCAGCCTGATCGGGCAGGCCTCGAGCAGCGCCTCCTGGCGCGGCCGCCCGCGCTCGCGCAGCTGGTTGGTGAAATCGACCAGGATGATCGAGTTCTTCTTGGCGATCCCCATCAAGAGGATGATGCCGATCATCGAGTAGATGCTGAGGGAGCAGCCGCCGATCTTCAGGGCGATCAGGGCCCCGGTGATCGAGAAGGGAAGGGCGAGCAGGACGGTGAAGGGGTGGACGAACGAGTTGAACTGGGAGGCGAGGACCATGTACGCCACGACCAGCCCGAGGACCAGGGCGAAACCGAGGGACCCCATCGCCTCGCCGAACAGCTGGGAGGAGCCCGAGAAGGCGACCTGGTAGCCCTCCGGCAGGATCTCGCGGCCGATGTCCTTGACGCGGTCGAGGACCGCGGCCTGCGACGCCCCTTCGGCGATGTTCGCGAAGATGCCGATGGCGCGCTGCCGGTTCTGGTGCGTGATGACCTGAAGCGTCGGCTTCTCGACGATCCGGACGATGTCGCCGAGGTGCACGAGGCTCCCGGAGGCCGTGCGGACCAGGAGGCGGTTGATGTCGTCCGGGCGGGAGCGCTGCTCGGCCAGGAGGCGCACCCGGATGTCGTAGCGCCGTCCCTTGTCCTTGAAGCGGGCGACGCGCGCGCCGCCGATCATGGTGTTCACGGTCGAGCCGATGGTGTCCATGCTGATGCCGAGGTCGGCCGATTTCTGCCGGTCGGGGAGGACGTGGACCTCGGGCATGCCGACCTGGTAGTCGGTGTCGACGTCGGTCACAAGTCCCGTGGCGCGCATCCGATCCATGAGCGTCGCGGAGTACTCGGCCAGGCGGTCCCAGTCGGGGCCGCGCAGCGACAGCTCGACGGGGAAGCCTCGCTGCGCCGTGAACCCCTGCTGCGACGGGTCCTGCATGGTGGCCTTGAGGCCGGGAATCGCGTTCAGCTCGCGCCGGGCGATCGACATCAGCTCCTGCGCCGAGAGCCTGTGGCCGGCCTGCGGATCGACGGGGCGCTCGCGGGGGGGCTTCAGGGTCACGAAGGCCACGCCCGTGTTGACGTCGCCGCCGCCGAACCCGCCGACCGAGGCCATGTAGCGGTCGAGCTCGGGGCGGGACATCACGAAGTCCTCCACCCGCTTGAGCATCCGGTCGGTGTAGTCGACCGACGAGCCGACCGGTGTCTGCAGCCGGATGAACAGCCGGCTCTGGTCCTGCGACGGGACCAGCTCGCGGCGCAGGAAGAGGGCGATGACGAGCGATGCGATGAAGACGACGGTTGCGGAGCCGAGCACGAGCATGCGGTGCCTCAGGGTCGGCTCGAGCCAGCGCCGGTAGCCCGCCGCGAGGCGCGCGAAGAAGCGGTCGACGGCGCCGCCGAAGCCGCCGGCGCGGGCCCCGACCTCCAGGAACTGCGAGCAGCGCATGGGGGTCAGGGTCAGAGCCTCGAGGAGCGACAGGAGGACCGCGACCGAGATGGTCACGCCGAACTCGAAGAAATACCTGCCGATGATCCCCTTCATGAAGGCGACCGGCAGGAAGATCGCCACGATGGCGGCCGTGGCGGCCATGGCGGCGAAGGTGATCTCCCGCGCCCCGACCAGGGCGGCCTGCATCCGGTCCGCACCCTTTTCGCGGTGCCGGTAGATGTTCTCGAGCACCATGATCGCGTCGTCGACCACGATGCCGACGGACAGCGACAGGCCGAGCAGGGTGAACGTGTTCAGCGTGAACCCGAAGAAGTAGATGCATATGAACGTGCCGACGATCGAGGTCGGGATCGCCAGCAGGATGTTCACGGTCGACGACCACGACCCCAGGAAAAGCCAGCAGACGATGCCGGTGAGGACCGCCGCCAGGACCAGGGCGATCTCGATCTCGTGGACGGCGTCCTCGATGAAGGTCGTGCTGTCGAAGGAGATCCCCATGGCCAGTCCTTCGGGGAGGGTCGGGGCGATCTCCGCCATCTTCGCCTTGACGGCGTGCCCCACCTCGACGGCGTTCGAGCCGCGCTGCTTCTTGATGCCGAACCCGAGTGCGGGACGGCCCATGACCCGGGAGACGCGGCGCTTGTCCTCGAGGCCGTCCTCGACGACGGCCACGTCGCGGAGGCGGATCGGCGACTCGGCGCGGCTGGCCACGATCAGCTCGGCGAACTGCTGGACGTCGATCGCCTCCCCCTCGGCCCGGACGTTCATCTCGCGGTCGGCCGTCTCGATGCGGCCGGCGGGGACCTCCACGTGCTGCCTCTGGATGGCGGTGACCAGGTCTTCGGAAGTGATGCCGTACGCCTCCATCTTGCGCGCGTCGGCCCAGACGCGGACGTTGCGCTCCTGGTAGCCGCCCAGCATCACCTCCCCCACGCCGGGGAGCGTCTGGAACTGGTCCTTCAGTACGTTCCGCACGTAGTCGGCGAGCGCCCGGGGGTCCTTGTTGCCGGAGAGGTTCAGCCACATGATCGGCTGGTCCTCCGGGTTGGTCTTGCCGATGGTCGGCGGATCGATTTCGCGCGGCAGGATGCGCGCCGCCTGGGCGACGCGCGTCTGCACGTCCTGCAGCGCCAGGTCGATGTTGCGCTTCAGGTCGAACTCGACGATGACGGTGGCGCGCCCCTGCTTGCTGGTCGAGGAGATCGACTTGACCCCCTCGATGGTCGTGACGGCGTCCTCGAGCGGCTCGATGACGTCCGATTCCATGACCTCGGGGGAGGCCCCTTCGAGCGTGACCTGCACGTTGATGACCGGGAAGTCGACGTCGGGATTCTGGCTGACGCCGAGGCGCGCGAAGCCGATCCCCCCGAAGACGATCAGGCCGGCCATCAGCATCCAGGCGAAGACGTGGTTGCGGATCGAGATGTCCGAGAGGGTCATGCCGTCTCCGGGCTCATTGCGCGGCTCCCGAGGGACCGGAGGTCACCACCTCGACCGGGGCGCCGTCCTTGAGGATGCTCCCTCCGTCGGTGACCACCTGGGCGCCGGGCTCGAGGCCCGAGGCGATCTCGACGCCGCCGTCCCTGGTCCGCATGCCGAGGCTGACGCGGCGCTCGACCGCCTTGCCGTCTTTCACCTCGAACACCACGAAGCCGCGATCCGTCGACAGCACGGAGCGCTCGGGAATGACCACGGCCCCCTTGTGGCTCTCGACGTCGGCCTTCACCTCGGCGAAGAAGCCGGGCTTCAGGACGCCGCCCGGGTTGTCGACGCGCGCCAGGCACTCGACCATCCGGCTGGCCGGGTCGGCGGTGGACGAGATGTGGAAGACGCGTGCGGTGAACTCCTTGCCGGGGCGCCCGGAGGTCGTGAAGCGCACCTCGACGCCGTCGCTCAGGCGGACCGACTCCTGCTCGGAGATGCGGAAGCGGACGTCGAGCGCGCGGGTGTCCACCAGGGTCGCCAGGACCGCGTCGGAGTCGACGTGCTGGCCGGTGGCCACCGTCTTGCTGTTGATCACCCCGGGGACCAGGGCATGGACGACGGAGCGCTGCCGGTCGAGGTCGGCCAGCTCGAACTGCGACCGGGCCTCGGCCACCGAGGCGCGCAGGCCTTCGGCCGACTGGCGGGCGCGCTCGACCTCCTCGTCGGAGACCAGCGGGGGGACCTGCTTCAGGAGCTCCTCGCGGCGCTTCAGGTCGGCGATCGCCTGCTGGTGCTGGGTCGTGACCTTGTCGAGATTGGCCTTCGCCCGCTCGGCGAGCATGCGGAAGCGATCGGGATCGATGGTCGCGAGGACGGTGGCCGGCGTGACGGCGTCCCCTTCGCGGAAGCGGACGCTGGCCACGACTCCTTCCACCCCGGCCACGACCTGGACCTGCTCGCGCGCCTCGATCGATCCGACCGCCTCGATGGTGTAGGTGACGTCCTTGATCGTCACGGGGACGGCCGCGACCCGCATCACGCGCGACGGGGATGCGGCGGCGGCCGGGCCGGAGGGGGCGTTCTTGGGCGCCCCGTCGGCGCCGGCGGAGCAGCCGGCCACGGCGCCGGTGAGGCCGAGGATCATCCCGAGCAGGATGCCGGCGCCGGGGTCCGTGGCGCGCAGGGTGCCGGCCGTGGCGCGGCGCGGGGCCCTCATGCGCTCGCCACGCGAGGCCGGGCCGGGTGAGCGCCGGCCTCGTGAGCGACGTCCCGCAGCCCGCCGAGGAAGAGCGACGCGACGAGCCGGGCGGCGCCGGCGCGCGGCATCCGGCCGGGCATGGTGCCGGCGTAGAGGTTGTTCATCAGGGCGTAGTGGCAGGCCATGCCGATGAAGGCGCGGGCGGCGGGCAGGGGAGGGACGGGGCGCAGCGCCCCCTCCTCCATGCGGCGGCCCAGGTAGCGGGCGAGCGTCCGGGTGACCTTCAGGATGCGGGCCTCGAAGAAGAGGCGGCTCAGGTCGTGCCCCTCCAGGGCGCTGTAGAGAAGAAGCCGGACGAACTGGGGCTCCTGCTCGGTGTTGCGGATCAGGTTCTCGGCGAGGGCGGCGAGGACCGCCTCGTCGTCGCTCGCGGCGGCCGCGGCGCGGGGAAACGGATCTCCCGACGCCGCGATGAACCGGTCGATGATCGCGCGGTACAGGGCGGCCTTGTCGGGGAAGAAGCGGAAGATCATCGCTTCACTGACGCCGGCTTCGCGGGCCAGGGCGCGCGTGGTGGACCCCTCGAATCCGCGACGGCCGAAGACGGCGACGGCCGACTCGAGGATCTGCTCGCGACGCTTCTCGCCGGTCAGGCGCGCCCGCGGTCTCACGAAGCTGCCTCGCTCAGGTAAGTGAACACTTACAGTCTAGAAGAGGGCCGGCCGGGGCGCAAGGGCTCGTCCGGGGGTTTTTACAACTATTGACAACCGGGACGTGACGTCGCCGCCGGGCCGCGGCGGCCGTCAGTGCGCCGGGGTCCCGACGCGGCCGAGGACGACGGTGACGTTGTCGTCGCCGCCGCGCTCGTTGGCCAGGTCGACGAGGGCGCGCGAGGCGGCTTCGGGGTCGTCGGAGTGGGCCAGGAGGGTGTTCAGGATGTCGGAGTCCTCGGCCATGGTGGTCAGGCCGTCGGAGCACAGAAGAAGGATATCGCCCGGCTTCAGGTCGAGCTCGACGAGGTCGGCCTCGACCTCCTCCTGGCTGCCGACGGCGCGGGTCAGGATGTTGCGCGCGGGGTGGTGGCGGGCCTCCTGGCTGCTGAGGGCGCCGGCCCGCACCTGCTCGTTCACCAGGGTGTGGTCGGAGGTCAGCTGGCGGAGCGAGCGGTCGCGCACGACGTAGGCGCGGCTGTCGCCGACCGAGCCGATGTAGGCGCGTGTTCCGGACACGTAGGCGATGACGACCGTGGTCCCCATGCCGCGCATGCTGCTGTCCTTGCGGACGGAGCGCACGATCTCCTGGTTGGCGAGCCGGATGGCGTTCAGGACGCGGCGCGCGGGGATCGGCAGGCTGGCCTCGTCGACGCCGGGGGAGCGGAACGAGGCGGGGATGGTCGGCTCCTTGCGCGGGTCGGTGCCGGAGATGTGCCTCTCGATCGACTCGACCGCCAGGCGGGAGGCGACCTCGCCGGCGGCGTGGCCCCCCATGCCGTCCGCCACGATGAACAGGGTGCCGTCGTCGGAAATGGCGAACGAGTCCTCGTTCGACTTGCGGCGGCGGCCGACGTCGGACAGTCCGGCGCTCCGGATGAAGGGCTGCTGCGCGCCGTCCTCGGTCGTGGCCTTAGCCCTGGACACGGGTCCTCTCTTTCCTGGGTGATGCCAGCTCGTCCAGCTTCGCGAGCGCGGGCTCGTTGTTCGGCTCGCGCCCCAGGATCGCCCGCAACTCGTCGATCGCCTCGCGCTCATGGCCGGCGTCGGCCAGGGCGAAGGCGAGGTTGAGGCGCGCAAAAGGATACTCCGGATTGGCCTCCAGAGCCTTGCGAAATGCGCCGATCGATTCCTCCCAGCGTTCCAGTTCCCCCAGCGCGACGCCGAGGAGGTTGTGGACGTCGGCGAAATTGGGGTTGAAGAGGCTCGCCTGGCGGAAGTCCTCGATCGCCCGCTCGAGGTGCCCTTCGATCAAGGAGCGCATGGCCCGGCGGTAGTGGAAGGCGAAGCTCTCGGGGCGCCTGAGGAAGGTCTCGCGCATCCATTCCTCGGCCTCGCGGGTCGCCCCCTGGGACAGGGCGGAGGCCGCCTTCTGGAACGGCTCCTCGAGGGCGCGCCGGGCCAGGTCGTGCGCCGCCTCGAACTCGCGCAGGGCCTCGTCCTGCTGACCGGACGACAGCAGGAGGAACGCCATCTGCACGCGGGCCTCGAGGTATCCGGGGTGCAGCTGCACGGCGCGGCGGTAGCACTCGATCGCCTCGAGCCGCAGGTCGAAGCGGGCGTACAGCGCCCCCATGCGGAAATGCAGGTCGGGGTAATCCGGGGTCAGGGCCAGGGCGTCGCGATACCCCTGCACGGCCGCCTCGACGTTGCTCTGCTCCTCGGAGCGCTCGGCCGCCGCGATGTGCGTCTGGGCCAGGTAGTAGATCGCCATGCGGCGGTCGGCCTCGGGAGTCTCGGGGGCCTGGAGGACGCGGGTCAGGAACTCGATCGCCTGCTTCGACTCCCCCCGGTAGTAATGGTAGAGGCCCGACTTCAGCTGGTAGTTGCCGAGGAGGTTGCGTACCGACTTGAGGAGCCGCATCAGTGCGCCTTCTTCCCCATCTTCTTCGGCGGCTGAGTGCGGATGAGAAACAGGTTGCGCGCCTGGCGCCGCACCAGTTCCGGAATGTTCTTGTCACCGCAGACGATCTTCAGATCCCGGTTGCCGAGACGCGGCAGGAACTGGATGGTCAACCCCGCGGGCGTCTTGGGATTGCGCACCAGGGCGTGCACCGTGGAATACGCTTTCGTCCAGTCCTTGCGCGTGGCGATCACCCGCAGCATGTCTTCGTGGATGTTGCGCATCTTGGCGAAACTGGCGACCTCGCTGTCGGAAATCTTCGGGCTCTTCAGGACCTGGTGGGCCACCATCTTGGCGGTGTCCCGGATCAGGATGGCCCGCTCTTCCGCGTTCCCCTTCATCGCCAGCTGCACGCGTTCGGCCACGTTCATCTTCATGATCTTCTGAAAGATCGGGGTCTTCTTGAGGGCTTCCTCGTACTGGGCCTCTTCCTCCGCCGTCATGACGGGGACGTCGGCCCCCTCGACGGGGGCTTCCCCTTCGGCCGGGACGCCTTCGGCCGTTCCTTCGGACAGCATGTCCCCGGGCAGCTCGGGGCCGGACGGCTCGACCGCGGGGGCGGGGCGGACGCGCAGCTGCTCCTTGCCGATGAAGTCGCGTTCGAGCTCGGCGAGGCGCCGTCGGTTGTCGGCGGACAGGTTCGGGTTGCCGCGCAGGATCTCGAGGAGGTGCGGGTTCTTGATGATCCGGACTTCGTTCGTGACGATCAGGTTCAGCGCCTCTTCGGTCCCTTCCGAGGCGGCCGATTCGAGCGTCGCGTCCATGACCGCGGGGTGCGCGATCGCGGCTTCCAGAGCGTCCCCCGTGAGCCGCCCCGAGCGGACGAAGTGATCGATCAGGACCGCCTCGCATCCGGGGTCGCGCAGGAGCGGGATCAGCGCCTCGAGGGAGATCGTCGCGAGGCTCCCGGTCGCCGCCTGGACGACCTGGGGGAGCTCGTCGTGCAGCAGGCAGATCTGCGCGTACACCAGGTCCTGCAGCGGCAGCGGCAGCGCCCCGCGGGCGGCGGTCATGCGGATCGCCTCGGGGGCCGTGCCGGAGAGGATTTTTTCGACCAGCGGGTGGCGCGCCCGGGAGGGGGCGGCCAGCGGCTCAGCGGCGCCCACGTGACCCCCGCTCGCCCCTCGGGCAGATGCGCGCGAAATCGTCGACTCGGATGGTGTAGCCGTATGCCTTCGAGCCGGGGTCGCCCAGGGGGAGGCAGGGGGCGCCGTTGACCGTGACATGAGCGGCCCCCGCGTCGGTGGCGCTGATGCGGACGACGGAGTCGCATCGCGACTCTTCGGTCTCGCCGGCCTCCATGAGGCGGTTCACGGTCACGCGGCCGTCGCAGACGATCTGCACGAACGTCCGGTCGGTCACCAGGATTTCGACTTTCATGGGCCCGGCATCCGTGCCACCGGCGTCCGAGGGGCGGAATTCCGTGGACCCCGTGGCGCCGCGCTCTCCGGGCCCGGAGGGGGCGAGGGCCGTCGGCGGGGCGAGCGGCTCGCGATCGGAGCGCGGCTCCGGCCGCTGGCGGGGCGTCGGCTCGGTTCGCGCGACGGTCCCCGGGGGCGCGGCGGCCAGCCTGCCGTTCGAGGGGGTCGCGCCCGGCGGGACCGTGGTCAGGGCGCCGAGCGTGATGTGCGAGGGCTGGGACATCTCGGGCAGGAGCGCGGACGACCCATCGGGCGGCCCCTGAGAGCCTTGCTGCGTGGCGTCCTGCGACCCATCCTGCGCCCCCTGTCGGGTTCCTTCCTGCGGGGCGGGCCGGGTCGTCGACGGAGGGACGGCCGCGCCGCCGTCGTCCGGCGCGGGGTTCTCGGCCGGATGGGAGGCCGCGGGCGGGGACGGCCTGAGCACGATCAGGAGCAGGAACAGGATGCCGGCCGCGGCGACCAGGGACAGGATCCAGAACAGGGCGCGCGAGGAGCTCTGTCCGGTGCGTTCCGACTTCTTCGACTCGGTCTTCTCGGCGACGATCGCCATCAAGGCGGCGCGCACCGGGTCGGCGGGGGTCGAGTGGGTTGCCGGCGCGGGGGCGCGGTCGGCCCTGGATTCGACCGATCGGGACGGGGCGGTATGAGCCGCTGCGGACTGGGGACCCGCCGGCTGCGCGCCTGGCGACGGCGCCCTCGCGGGCGGCTCGGCTTGAGACTTCGCGCCTGCGCCAGGGGCCGCGCCATCTCGAGCGGGAGGCGTCGGGGCGAACGTGATCGCCGGACGGTGCTGCCGCTGCGACGGGGGCGGGTCCGACGGTCTTGCGCCGGCTCGCTTCTGAGGCACGCCGGACGGGCGGTGCATCGAAGGCGGATTGCCGGCCAGGGCGATGCCGGTCCCGCTGGGCTGAGGGCCTGCCTCCTGCAGGTACGTGTTGACCATCGCTTCGCCGTCGATGCCGATGAAGCGGGAGTAGGCCCTGATGAAGCCCTTGTTGAACAGGCCGCCAGGGAGGACGTCGAACTGGTTCGCCTCGAGCGCCTCGAGATAGCGGATGGCGATCTTGGTGGCTTCCGCGATCTGGCGAAGGGAGATCTCGCGCAGCTCGCGCTCACGCTTCAGGGTCTCGCCGAAACTCGCCATCGGTTCCGCGCCCGCCGCGTCCCAAGTGGTTGGGCCGTCAAGACTTTTGGCCGATGTCTAATGATAAGGACGGGGTACAGG
Source organism: Binatia bacterium (assembly GCA_035606645.1). Classification (GTDB taxonomy): domain Bacteria; phylum Acidobacteriota; class Polarisedimenticolia; order Gp22-AA2; family Gp22-AA2; genus Gp22-AA3. The sequence continues at coordinate 1,944 of DATNEZ010000443.1, read as the reverse complement.
TTTGTCAAACCAGACCAAGTGTCGTCGTGTCAGTGATTTAGCGCCGTCCACGTGGCTCCGGGCCAGTTCACTCTGCCGGATGGGTGCGGGCTTCGACGATCCGGAGCGCGGCCACCTTCACAAGCGTCGGCACCTGCGGCGCGAGCGTCAGCTCGCGGAGCGCCTGCGTCGCGAGCCCCTGAAGGAGGTGCAGCGCCGCCGCGGGGGGCGTCACGGGGTTCTGGACCAGCGCCTTCTGGAGCGACGGGCGCTTCGCGAGACGCGCGTCCTCCGCGAGCGCCTGCAGGACGGCGGGGGGCGTCCCCTTGCCCGAGGCGATGACGAGCGCGTCCTCCTCGACGAGGCGCGGGTTCTGCAGGAGTGCGCGGATGACCATCGGATCGTGCGCGCGTCTCAGGATGCCGATGACTCCCCGCGTCGCGATGCGAGCCAGGGCGACCTGCTCGCCGAGGGCCAGCTCCTTGAGGCGGATGCCGAGCAGGGTCTCGGCGGCGCGGCGGAGCGGGGGCGCCAGAGACGCCTGGTCCGCCGCGCGCGCCAGGTCGCGCCACCAGAGGAACTGGACCAGCCCCATCGCCAGGGGACGCGGGGTCCGGGGGTGGAGCACGATCGCCGCCTTCACCTCGTACGGCTTGAGCCACGCCCGGTTGCGGCCGATGCGGGCGATCTGCGACGCGGTGATGCCGCGGTTCTTCTGCAGGATCAGAAGGACGAGCCCGACGTCCAGGACAGGGTTGGCCAGCGCCCCATCCACGTACGGGAGGGGGGCGCGGTCCAGCTCCATGGCCAGCGTCTGGGCGGAGGCCGTTCGCCCGGCGTCGAACATCGCGTCCATGCGCCCTAATTTACGGCCGGGTGCGGGGCGGCGCTAGGACCAGGACACGCTCCTGGCCCGGAAATGATGCGGCGCGCGGGGCGGGCGGCGGCGTCCGGTGTCTGGACATCCGCCGGGGAACGGCAGTATTCTCGAACGGCTGACGACAGGGGATTTCACGAGTCAGGAACCTCACGTTCAGGAGTCCCGATGAAAGCCGGATACACCCGACTGACCGAGCCGCTGGTGCGCGAGAACGGGCGTCTGCGCGCGGCGACCTGGGACGAAGCCCTCGATCGGGCGGCCGCGGGGATCCGCGCGGCGACCCGGACGCACGGCGGCCGCTCGTTCGGGCTGTTCTCGTGCTCGAAGGCGACGAACGAGGTCAACTACCTGGCGCAGAAGTTTGCGCGGTCGGTGGTCGGGAGCAACAACGTCGATTCCTGCAACCGGACTTGACACGCCCCATCCGTCGTCGGTCTGACGACGGTCTTCGGGGCGGGGGGCGGGACGTCGTCGTATCGCGAGATCGAAGACACGGACCTCATCGTCCTGTGGGGTTCGAACGCGCGCGAGACGCATCCGATCTTCTTCCACCACGTCCTGAAGGGCGTGCGGAACGGGGCGCGGCTCTACACGATCGACCCGCGGCGGACGGGGTCGGCGGAGTGGTCGGACGCGTGGCTGGGGATCGACGTCGGCTCGGACATCGCGCTGGCGAACGCGATGGGGCGGGAGATCCTGGCGGCCGGTCTCGAGAACCGGGCCTTCATCGCGCGGGCGACGACGGGATTCGAGGGGTATCGCAAGGCGGTCGAGAGGTACACGCTGGACCACGCGGCGAAGATCACCGGCGTGCCGGCCGAGGCGATCCGGGAGCTGGCGCATGCCTACGCGCGCGCGGACCGCGCGGAGATCTGCTGGACGCTGGGGATCACCGAGCACCACAACGCGGTCGACAACGTCCTGGCGATCATCAACCTGGCGCTCCTGACAGGGCACGTGGGGCGCTACGGGTCGGGGCTGAATCCGCTGCGCGGGCAGAACAACGTGCAGGGGGGCGGCGACATGGGGGCGATCCCGAACAAGCTCCCCGGGGGCGTCGACGTCGAGGACGACGCGGGACGCGC
>DATNEZ010000433.1:0-7040 GCA_035606645.1 Binatia bacterium | reverse complement strand
TTCCTCGGCCGGCACCTGACACTCGACGGCGACGTGCTGAACCTGGTGCCGAAGAACAACCGGGTGATCAGCACGTTCCGCGAGGCGCTCAAGGACTTCGGCAGCCTCGACTACCTGCTGCTCCTGGCGGAGGCGCGCAAGGGGCAGACGGTCGACGAGCTGCAGGAGTACGTCGACCTGCTGGCCGCGCGCCTGCAGAAGATCCCGGACATCGAGTACGTCGAGCACCGGATCGACACCACGGGCCCGTTCTTCTCGTTCTTCCGGACGAACCAGATCCTGTTCCTGCCGCCCGGAAAGATCGACGATCTGAAAGCCCGGTTCACCGACCCCGCCATCGGCGCCCAGGTGAAGGAGAATTTCCGGCAGCTGACCGGGCCGTCCTCGTTCATCGTCAAGCAGCTCCTGCAGGACGACCCGTTCCAGGTCTCCTCGCTGGTGTTCAAGGAGGTCCTGCGCAGCAAGGGGCCGCTCAAGGTGGACCTGTCGAGCGGCTACTTCCTGTCGAAGGACGGCGGCTCGATCCTGATCATCGCCAAGCCGGCCAAGCCGGCGCAGGACGTCGCCTTCGACAAGCGGCTGATGGTCGAGGTGCGCCTCGCGGTCGAGGAGGTGTCGAAGGAGTTCGAGCGAAGCCTGGCCGAGCAGGCGGCGGACGGCGCGGCGCTGGCGGCGGACGCGCCGGGGCCCGAGGCGCTGCGCGCCCCCGGGGTCGACTTCGGCGGCGGCTACATCATCGCGCTCGACGACAGCGATCTCATCATGCAGGACATGCTGCGCAACGGCACGCTGTCGTTCGTGGTCATCCTGGCGCTCTACTACTTCTGCTACCGGCGCTTCGCCGCCATCCTGTACTCGTCGGTGCCGCTGATGGTCGGGCAGATCCTGACGCTGGCGGCGGCGTACGTCTTCCTGCGCCACCTGAACTCGGCGACCACCGGCTTCACGGCGATGCTCATGGGGCTGGGAACCGACTTCACCATCGTGATGTACGCCCGCTACATCGAGGAGCGCACCCGCGGCCGCAGCCTCGAGGACGCGCTGCGCCTGATGATGGGCGTCTCCGCCTTCGGCGTCTTCACCGGGGCGATCACCTCGGCCGGCACGTTCTACGCGATGTGCGTCACCGAGTACAAGGGTCTGCGCGACTTCGGCTTCCTGGTCGGCACCGGCATCCTGTTCTGCCTGGCGGCGATCCTGTTCCTGCTGCCGGCGATGATCTCCTGGAACGAGGGGAGGGTGCGCAAGAAGGACGTCACCAAGCGGCTCTACCTCCACTCGTTCGGCATCGAGCGGGTCATGGCCTGGAGCACGCGGCACCCGGCGCCGGTCCTGGCCGTCTCGGCGCTCCTGACGATCGGCCTGGGGTACTACGCCTGGAACGTCGAGTTCACCAGCAGCGTGCAGGACCTGCGCTCGCCGAAGAACCGCGGCATCATGATGCAGGAGACCATCGGGCGGAAGTTCGAGGCCTCCTTCACGCCGATGATGGTGCTCTGCCGGGGGGCCGACCTGAACGGAGTGCTCGAGACCAACCGCGAGGCGAACCGCCTGCTCGACCAGTTCGTGGCGGACGGGACCCTGCGGGGCTACGAGTCGATCTTCAACTACCTGCCCGCGCGCCAGGACCAGGAGCAGGTGATCGCCGCCCTCGCCGCCGGCCGGGACGACGCCTTCGACGTGTCGCGCATCGAGCGCACCTTCCGGCAGTCGCTCCTGGAGACCGGCTTCCGCCCCGAGTTCTACGCCGAGTACCTGAAGTCCCTCCCGGCGATCCTGCGCCCCGAGCGTCCGCTCGCGGTCGCCGACCTGAAGGCGGCCGGCCTGGGGCATTTCATCGACCGCTACGTCCGCGAGGACGACGGGGGCGGCGTCAAGTCCGTGACCTACCTCTTCCCCACGGCGCCGGAGGCGAAGCGGGTGGCGCCCCCCGCGCTGGTGAAGGCGCTCGACCGGCCGTCCCAGGGGATCGAGATCACCGGCGTCAACGTCGCCTCGTCCGAGCTGAAGCGGATCTTCAGCCGCGACGCCTGGCGGGCGGTCATCCTCGGCATCATCCTGGTGACCGTCCTCCTGTGGATGGATTTCCGGAGCCTGTGGCTGACCGCCCTGGCCAATGTCCAGCTCCTGCTGGGCGTCGTCTGGATGCTAGGCTGCATGCGGCTCCTGGGGATCAAGATGAACTTCGTCAACGCCTTCGTCACCAGCATGATCCTGGGCGTCGGCATCGACTACGGCATCCACATCATCCACCGCATCTCGCAGGAGGGGCTGAGCAACTTCGAGGGCCTGATGGAGACCGGCAAGGCGGTCGTCATGGCCGCCCTGACCAACGTCGCCGGCTTCGGCACCATCGGCCTGTCGAACTATCCCGGCCTGCGATCGATGGGGATCGTCGCCGCCATCGGCTCGGTCACCTGCCTGGTCACCGCGCTGACCACGCTCCCCGCCCTTTTGATCCTGACGAAGACCCGCGTGGCGCGCCGGGTGGAAGCCCTGCAGGAGTGAAGCGCCCGATCTAGGGGCGAGGCGGCGCGCCCGCTTCCCGGTCCGGGAAGGCCGGCTGGATCGGCGGCCCGGCGTCGGGGTTGGCCCGGGCGAAATCCAGGCCGAAGAAGCGCGCGAGCGTCGCCGCGATGTCGGCCTGGTGCACGGTGTCGTGCGGGGCGACCTCGCCGCGATCCGGAGTGTCGGGGCCGATGACGGCGACCCAGATGTCCTCCGATCCCTTGATCCCCTCCTCGTGGTCGACCCAGTCCTTGCCGGTCACACCCCGGCCGTGGTCGGTCGTCACGATGAGCGTGGTCCTGCCGCGATAGCCGTCCATCGACTCGAGCGTCTCCCACAGCGTCTTCAGGAAGCCGTCGGCCACGTGCAGGTAGTCCAGGAGACGGTCGTAGCGGCGCGCGTGGGCCCAGTCGTCCGACTCGCCGAGGGCGATGTAGAGCAGGCGCGGCTGCTGGGTCTTCAGGTATTCGAGCGCCAGGTTGAAGGTAATGGCATCGCTCCGCCCCTCCTCCCACAGGACCATGACCTGGTGCTGCAGATCGTCGAGGAAGGCCATGCGCGGCGTGGCGACGTCCTTGGGGATCTCCTCGTAGCCGGCGTAGGTGAAGAAGGCGTCCGGCTTCGACGAGGCCAGCATCTTGAACGGTTCCCAGCCGCCGATCACCGCGACCTGCCGCGGGGAGAGCTTCAGCTCGTCCTTCACGAATTCCAGGACGGTCCGGTGCGCGTAGCGCTTCGCCTCGTTCGAGGTCACGTCCGGCTGGAACTGCCCGGTCAGGATCTCGGCGTACCCCGGGGCCGAGAACAGGTGCGGGTTGCGCGGGTGGACGCTGCTCCCCTTCTCCTTGTTGCCGAGCAGAATCCCCTGCCCCACCAGCCGGTCCCAGAAGAACGGCAGCAGGGTCCGGCGACGCTCCTCCGGGGTCTCCCGCCAGTAGAGCCGGCGCGTCCTCTTCTCGTCATAGATGCCGGAGTCCTCCTCCTTCGCGGACACGACCGGGTCCATGCCGGCGAACATCTCCTGGATGCGCAGGCCGTCGAGGGTGACCAGGACGACGTTGCGGGTGCGCAGGGGGGCCGCCGCCCTCGAAGCGGGCGCGGCGGCCGGCCATCCGCCCGCGGCCAGAAGCACAGCCGCGGCGGCAATCGCGAGGGCGGCCCGCCCCCTCATCGGCCCGCCGCCACGCGCATCCCGCGCCTCGCCCCGGGCCGGCGCTTCGCCGGGACCTTTCCGGTGGCGGCCCGTTTCGCCGCAGGCCCCCGGCGCTCCCGCCCCTTCTCGAGCCCGGCGAGCATCGCGCCGATCCGCTCGAGGCCGAGCCCCAGGAGATCGGCGTCGTAGCCGTATCCGATCCGGATGTAGCGGCCGACGCCGAAGTGGCTGCCGGGCGTGATCAGGACCGACTGCTCGAGCCTCAGGCGCGTGAACAGCGCCTCGGAGCCGATGGGCAGCCGGTAGCCCAGAAGGGCGATCGCCCCCGCCACGGGGCGGATGCAGGTCAGGGTGTCGGCGTGCGCGCCGATCCAGCGCTCCAGGACCGGGAGATTCTTCCGGATCAGGCCGCGCGTGCGCGCCAGGATCGCCTCGCGCCGGTTTGGCTCCATGGCGATCTCGGCCAGCCGATCGGACAGGCAGGTCGGCGTGAGCGTCAGGTAGTCGTGGTAGCGGCACAGGTGCTCGAGGGTCTTCGAGGGCCCCACGATCCAGCCGGTCCGCAGGCCCGGCAGGCCGAACGCCTTGGAGAGGCCTGCGGTGACCAGCACCTTGTCGTAGCGGCCCCAGAAGGTTGGCGAGGTCCCCCCGTCCACCTCGGCGCCGCGATACACCTCGTCCGAGACGATGAAGGCGCCGACCCGGCGGGCGGCGCGCACCACGGCGTTCATCTCGTCCTCGTCGAGGACGGCGCCGGTCGGATTGTTGGGATTCGTGACCAGGATGATCTTCGTCTTCCGGGTGACCGCCTTCTCGAGCCCCTCGATGTCGAGCGCCCAGCGCCTGCGCCCGTTCTCGGTCCTCTCGACCAGGCGGAACGGGTCGGCGTGCCCGCCGTAGGCGCGCGCCAGCCCCCAGGACTGGAGGTAGTTCGGGATCATGACGGCGGCGCGGTCCCCCTTCTCGAGGAGCCCCCAGAAGACGACGTAGTTGGCCTCCGAGCCGCCGTTCGTGACCATGACGTTGTCGCGCGTCGCGTCGCCGTAGAACCGGGCGATCCGGTCGCGGAGCATCTCCGAACCGCGCGACGCGGGATACTTCATGCGCAGGTCCTGGAGGGCGCGCCACTCCGTCTCCCCCCCCGCGAGCTCGCCGGCGGTCATCGGCAGGACGCCGCTCTCCGAGAGGTTGAACTCCACCTCGTTCTCGTACAGGCACTGCGTCCGTTCCATCCTGAACAGGTCGATGCGCATCGGCTCTCCGGAAGGCGGGGGAAGGATAACAGAGGACGGCGGCGACGCGGCGATGCTACTCTTCGTGCCAATGGACGAAACGGAGCCTCCCGACCCGGCGGCCGATGCGCCGATCGAGCTGCCGATCGACGGCACGCTCGACCTGCACGCCTTCGACCCGCGCGACGTGAATCTGCTCGTCCCCGACTACCTGGCCGCGTGCCGGGCGAAGGGAATCCTGAGCGTGCGGATCGTCCACGGCAAGGGAACGGGGGCCCTCAGGCAGACCGTGCACTCGCTGCTTGGCCGCCTGCCGGAGGTGGTCTCGTTCCGGACCGCCTCCGAGGAGGCCGGCGGCTGGGGAGCAACACTCGTGGATCTGCGCCCATAGTGGCGCCGAGAGTGTGGAGACTTGTCGCGTGCAGGGAGCCGTTCGCCGGCGGGAGCCGTCCGCGGACAACCGGCCGTCCGCGAACGCGGTGCCGCCGTAACTCCTGAAGATTCCTTCATACAGGGAGGGGAGACGTCCTGGCGCACTCCTTGAAGATGTATGGACATGGGCCGGCAGGTCGTCGCACTCATCCGATTCGGTTCCACACTCTGAGCGCCACTATGCTTGACGAACCGATCCTATGGGCGGTAGGCTGCGCGTTTCGGGCCAACCATGCGCTGCCGTTTCGTAACCGCCGACGTGTTCACCGACCGGGTCTTCGGGGGGAACCAGCTCGCCGTCTTCCCCGACAGCAGCGGGCTGCGAACGGAGCAGATGCAGCAGGTCGCCCGGGAGTTCAACCTCTCCGAGACGGTCTTCGTCCTGAAGGCGGAGTCGCCGGCGCACGCCCGGCGCCTCCGGATCTTCACGCCCTGGTCGGAGATCCCGTTCGCCGGGCATCCGACGATCGGGACCGCCTTCGTGCTGGCGGCCCTGGGGGAGATCCCGCTCGCCGAGGAGTGGACGCGCATCGTGCTCGAGGAGGGGGCGGGGCCGGTGCCGGTCGCCATCCAGATGGTCGATGGGCGGCCGCGCTACGCCCGGCTCACCTCGCCGCGGCTGCCGGAGGTCGGCCCGCCCGCCCCTTCCGCCGCGGACCTGGCGGCGATGCTGTCCCTCGAGCCGACGGACCTGCTCGACGACCCCTGGACGCCCCAGGGTTTGTCCTGCGGGATGCCGTTCCTGCTCGTCCCCCTGCGCGACCGTCGCGCCGTCGGCCGCGCCCGCCTGCGTCTCGATGTGTGGGAGAAGGTCCTGGCCGGATACTGGTCGCCGCACGTCTATCTTTTCGCGCTCGACCCCGAGCAGGCGGGGCGGCAGGCTCGGGCCCGCATGTTCGGCCCCGCCGTCGGCGTGCAGGAGGACCCGGCCACCGGGAGCGCCGCCACGGCGCTCGCCGGCTACCTGGGGGCGCGCGACCCCAGGCGCGACGGCCGGCTGCGGTGGGTCATCGAGCAGGGGTTCGAGATGGGGCGCCCGAGCCTGCTCGAGGCCGAGGTCGACAAGCGCGAGGGGGCGATCACCGAGGTCCGCGTCGGCGGCACCTCGGTCCTGGTCAGCGAAGGCACAATGGAGATCCCATGAGACGACACCTGCTTCCCGTCCTCGCCCTGCTCCTGTCCGCCTGCGCACACGGCGCGGGGCCGGCCCGCGTCGCTTCCGAGCCCGGGGCGGCCGCCGCGGCGCCGGAGTACACCATCGAGGAGTTCCTGGGAACGACCCGGATCGGCGGGGCGTCGTTCTCTCCGGACGGGGGCACGATCCTGTACAGCTCCGATCAGACCGGCGTGTTCAACGCCTTCGCGGTCAAGACCACCGGCGGGGACGCGGTGCAGCTCACCCGCTCGACCCAGGACGCCATTGCGGCGGAATCGTATTTCCCGGCGGACGAGCGCTTCCTGTACACCAGCGACCAAGGCGGGAACGAGCTGACGCACCTGTACGTTCGCGAGCGGGACGGGTCGGTCAGGGACCTGACCCCGGGCGAGAAGCTGAAGGCGGGTTTTCTCGGCTGGGCGCGCGACGACAAGACCTTTTTCGTCGTCTCCAACGAGCGGGACGAGAAGTACTTCGACCTGTACGAGTACCAGACGGAGGGCTACGCCCGGACCCTGCTCTTCAAGAACGACGCGGGGTACGAGTACGCCGACGTCTC
>DATNEZ010000168.1:0-17017 GCA_035606645.1 Binatia bacterium | reverse complement strand
AGCCCGCTCGATCCGTCCAGGGCGCCCGCCGTGATCAGGAGCTTGTTGTCGAGCACGAAGCCCATGGCCACGGCCGAGAGGCCGGCGTACGAGTTCAGGATCGAGATGACCGTGGGCATGTCCGCTCCGCCGATCGGGATGATCAGCAGCACGCCGAACAGGAGCGCCAGGCCGATGATCGCCAGGAACATCGCGGACGACCACGGTGTCGCGGGGTTGAGGACCAGCGCCGCGGCGAGAGCGAGGGCCACGAGGAACAGGCCGATGTTCATGACGTTCTGCAGAGGGTAGGTCACGGGCCTCTGCGGGACCCAGCGGATCTCCTGCAGCTTGCCCGCGGCCATGAGGCTGCCGGTGAAGGTCAGGTAGCCGAGGATGATCTCCGCGAGGATGGCGCCCATGCGGAACGGCGTCAGGTGGGACGGATCCTTCTCCAGCCAGAGGAAGAACTCGGCGGTGCCGACCAGGCCGGCCGCGAGGCCGCCGAAGGCGTGCGACAGGGCGGTCCGCTGCGGCACCGCGGTCAGCGGGACCCGGGACAGGGGCCAGCCGACCAGGAACCCGGCGGCGATCGCCAGGGCGATCCAGGCGTGGTGCACGATGATCTGCGGCTGCGCCCAGGTGGCCAGCACGGCGATCAGCATGGCGAAGACGCCGGCGAAGACGCCGCGGCGGGCGCTCTTCGGATCGTTCATCCAGTGGAGGGCCAGGACGAAGAGCGCCGTCGCCAGGAGGTACGACAGCTGGGTGAGGGCGTCGATCACTTCCGTCCCCCGTCCTGCTTGAACATCTTGAGCATGCGGTCCGTGATCAGGAAGCCGCTCACGATGTTGGTCATGGAGGCGAACAGCGCGACCGCCCCGAGGGCGCGGATGAACAACGGGTGATCCGACCCGGTCACGATGATCGATCCGACCACCGCGATGGCCGAGATGGCGTTGGTGATCGACATGAGAGGAGTGTGCAGGAGCCGCGAGACGCGCCTTATGACGCCGACCCCGATGAAGGTGGCCAGCATGAAGACGAACAGCATCGACCAGTAGTCCAGCGCCGGCCGCGCCTCTTCGTGCTGCGTGCCGCCGTGCTCGCCGGCCGGGGAGGGCGGCGCCTCGACGGCGGTGGAGGCCGCGGAGGACTGGGCGATCACGGCGGGCGGCTCGGCCCCGGGCGCCGGCCCCCGCGCCAGGGCGCCGAGGGCGAGGGCCGCGGCGATCAGCGGGATTCCCAGCCTTGCCATCTGCACTCCGGACATTCGCATGCGTCTCCTTGTTGGATCGGCGGGGCGAGGCCTGCGGCAGCGCGGGCGCTCAGCTCCGCTTTCCCCCGGCGCCGGCGGTCTGCACCGCCTCCCGGGTCCGGGAATGGACGATCTCGCCTTCGTGGGTGATGAGGGAGCCCTTCTGGATGTCGTCGGCCAGATCCAGCTGGAACGCCTTGTCCCGCGTGAAGGCCAGGACGAAGGCCGCCAGGTTGCGCGAGAACAGGAGGCTCGCGTGCGTCGGCATGGTGGACGGCAGGTTCAAAGGCGCCAGGATCCGGACGCGGTTCTCGACCACGGTCTCTCCGGGGCGCGACAGCTCGCAGTTCCCGCCCCCTTCCGCTGCCAGGTCGACCAGGATCGATCCGGGACGCATCCGCCGCACCATCTCGGCGGTGATCAGCCTCGGCGCGAAGACGCCGCCGATGAGCGCCGTGGTGATCACGATGTCGGCGGCGGCGCACTGCTCCGCCAGCACGGCACGCTGCCGGGCCTTGTCCTCGTCGGTGAGCTCGCGCGCGTAACCCCCTCCGGCCGAGGCGTTCTCCTTCAATTCGACGCCCACGTACTTGGCGCCCAGGCTCTCGATCTGCTCCTTGACCTCGGGGCGCACGTCGGTGGCCAGGACGTTCGCGCCCAGCCGCCGGGCCGTGGCGATCGCCTGCAGCCCCGCGACCGCCGCCCCGATGACGAAGACTCGCGCCGGAAACACCGTTCCGGCGGCCGTCATGAACATGGGAAAGTACTTGCCGAGCTCCGTCGCGGCCAGGAGCACCCCCTTGTACCCGGTGATGTTCGCCATCGACGACAGCGTATCCATCGCCTGGGCGCGCGTGGTGCGCGGAATGGCGTCGGTCGAGAAGGCGGTGATCCGGCGCGCCGCGAGGGCGCGGACCGCCTGCAGGTGGCGCAGCGGCATGAGCGATCCCAGGAGGACCGCCCCCGGCCGCATCCACTGGACCTCGCTCCGGTCGGTTTCATCGGCCGGGGCGTTGACCTTGAGCACGATGTCGGCGGAGCCGAGCATGTCCGCTGGGCTCGTCTCCACCGTGGCGCCGGCCTCGCGATACGCCTCGTCCGGGTAGATCGCCGCGTCGCCGGCGCCGCTCTCGATCGAGACCGAGAAGCCCGCCTGCACCAGCTTCTTGCAGGACTCCGGCACGAGCGCCACCCGGCGCTCTCCCGGCCGCGTTTCCCTTGGGGCGACGATTTTCATGGTCCTGGACGCTCCCGTCGTCCGGCCCTGGTGCCGCAAACGCAGAGAAGGCGTCGAGCATCCTCGAGGTCGTTCCGAAAACCCGGTCGCCTCGATGACATCTGAGGCGGAGGAGGCCCGGACGCCGGGAAGAGCCTATCACCAAGGGTCGTATGGAAGGAAGAGACCCGCCGGCATCCCCTCGGGCCGGCGATTGCTCCGTGCGGCGGCCCCGTGCTATGGTCGCCCCACCAGGAGTCCAACAGACCCTGAAACAGTGTCGATTCGAGGCGATCCCCCTCCACAGGCGCGGGTCGCGCAGGAGGCAGGCATGCATTCCATCCCGAACGCCAGGAAGGCAGGATTCGCGCTATGGGCGCTGAGCGTCGTAGTGGGGTCGCCGTCAGCCGCCCGGGCGGACGGCATGTTCGCCCGCGGGATCGCGGTGGAAGGGGGGCTGATCAGCGTCGAAGCCGGCGTCATGGGAGACCCGTCGCGTCCCCCGATGCCGTTCGGAAAGTCCAGGCAACCGGTGCGCTACTTCGTCGACCTGAAGAACGAGACCCCCGCCGACCTCTGGTTCGACGTCGAGCTCCAGCGCCCCGAGAAGAAGGCCAAGAGCGATTTCGGAATCGTCCGGGCCGGCTACGTCGGCCATTGGACCTGGCCCGCCATCGGCGTGGTCTGGAACGAGCCGGTTCCCGTGCGCGTGAAGATCTACGCCGACGAGGGCCGGGCGAAGCAGCTGGCCGAGAAAGAAATGAACATGTTCTTCGAGGAAAAGGACAAGGAAGAATTCAGCAAGCTGCCGAAGACCCGGGGAGGTCAAACGACGGTGCAGGTGCTGACCGGCTGGCGGGAGATGGAGTTCAAGCACTGCAAGCCGACCGGCTCGGTCGCGGTTGACTCGCTGGCCCTGGATCTCTGCAAGGCGCTGTGGAAGCAGGAATCAGTGAATCACGCTGAGTGCGGGCACCCGATCACCGCCGTGAAGCCGCTCGACCCGGCGCGCAGCGTTCTCCTGGCGAAGCAGCCCGAGGACTTCCGCAACCGGGCCGACGCGTTCCGGAGCAAGGGGGATCTGGTCCTGGAGACCTGGTCGGTGAAGAGCTGCGACAGCGTCACCGACTATGAAGTCATGATGATCAAGGCGCCGCAGGGGGGCACAGACTTCATGACGGCGCCCATCCGGGCGGGGGGCTAACCCGGATTCCTCACCAGTCCAAGGGTCGTATGGAAGGAAGAGACCCGCCCGGGCTCGAACGGCCCGGGCGGGGTCAGGCCACCCCGGGAGGCGTGCGGGGTTTCTACTTGCGATTGGAGCCGTCGCCGCCCCAGATCGCCCCGTCGTCCTGGACCGTGCCGTAGGTCGAGGTGCGGGAGCTGCGGTCGCCGCCCCAGATGGCCCCGGAGCCGGTGACGGACGAGTTGTCGAGGGTTGAGCGGGCGCCCGCGCCGCCGCCCCAGATGGCGCCGCTGCCGGAGGTGATCGCCTGCGGCACGGGGGTCAGCGTCACGCCGTAGGCCTTCCCCTTGTCGCCGCCCCAGATGGCCCCCTGCGACCAGGTCGATCCCCACAGGATCGCGGTGTCCTGGATGTAGACGAAGCCGTCGCTGGCAGCCATGGCGAGCGGGGAGGAGGCGCTCTGGGCGGTGCCGGTCGCGTTCACGGCGCCGTACGCGTCGAGCATGCCGGCGCCGGTCTCGAACACCAGCCGCGTGTCCTTGACGGCCGACTTCATCAGCCGCGCCTTGACGGTCGCGGGCGAGAGAGAGGCGTCCTTCTGCAGCATCAGGGCCGCCGTGCCGGCGACCATCGGGGCGGCCATCGAAGTCCCCGACAGCGTGTAGTACGCCCCGTCCTGTGTCGCATGGGCCGGATCGTTCTTGTAGTCGGCGATCTGCAGGGTCAGCTCGTGGTGCGCGGTGTCGAGCCACGACGAGACGGAGCGCGCCGAGACGATCCAGGTCCCGGGGGCGACCAGGTCGGGCTTGACCACCAGGTCGACCAGGCTCGGGCCCTTGCTCGAGTACCAGGCCAGGACATCGTCGCCCGTCGGAACCGTGTTCTTGTCGTCCAGCGCGCCGACCGTGACGGCGACGGGGGAATTGCCAGGGCTTGTGATGGTGCCGAACCCGGTCCCGACCGATCCGTCGTTGCCGGCGGCGACCACCACCACGATCCCCTTCTTGACCGCCTGGGCCACGGCGCGGCACAGCGGGTCGGTCCTGTACGATTCGTAGACCGGGTGGCCGAGCGACAGGTTCAGGACGCGGATGTTGTAGGTGCTCTTGTTCTTCACGACCCAGTCGATGCCCGCGATGATATCCGAGGTGTAGCCGGTCCCGTCCGGAGACAGGGCGCGGACTGAAATCAGCTGGGCCCCGGGCGCGATCCCCTTGAAGGTGCGGAACGACAGGCCGTCGCTCGACGCGGCGCCGTTGCCGACCAGGATCCCGGCGACGTGCGTTCCGTGGCCGAAGTAGTCGGCCAGTCCGGTCTCGTGACCGACGACCTCGACCTCGATGACCTGCTTCGCACCGGCCGGACGCTTGAAGTCCTGGTGCAGCTGCGCGCCGGAGTCGATCATCGCGATCCCGATGCCGCTGCCGGTCAGCCCTCCGCCCCACCACCCCGGGAGCGTGGCGGCGCGGTCGGCCCGGACCACGCGGGCGGCCACATCCATGTGGGCCTTGACGGGGGAGTCGAGGGAGATCCGCTCGACGTTCGCATCGGAGGCCATGTCCAGCAGCGACCGCCTCGGGATCGTGCAGGAGTAGCCCGAGATGGCGCTGTGCTTGGTCTTGAGGACCCCGCCGAGAGTCTGGAGCAGATTGAGGTATCCCGGACTGGAGTCGTCGAAGACCTGCACGATGACCGGCACCTGCTCGTCCGGCGGCCCGTCGAGAATTCCCAGGAGGTCGCCCGACAGCTTGCCGACCACGCCGGTCACGGTGGAGAGCAGGGGATCCAGCGGCGACAGGAGCTGCTGCGTGGTGCCCAGGAGCGAATCGAGCAGAGCCGCCTGGGCCGGCGGACCGAAAAGAAGGGCGACGATCAGGGCGATGATGCTGGCTGCTGCGGGCTTCGAGGACCGGCTCCGGGTGAATGTCATGCGCCCTGAGGAAGTGCAAGGCCCCTGCCATTCCGGTCCCGGATTCTGGATCACCATCAAGTAGCTGATATGCAATGATTTACGGCGTCGCTATGGAATCATGAAAACACGCCTTGGCGTAGGCGGATCTGTACGGCTTCCCGACAAACCCCTTCCCTCGGGGGTTTCCTCGAGGCCCTTAACTGCTGAGATGGATGGTCTTAGCGGAGAGAGTCCAGGCGATGTACAGCAAATGTCGATCGCCTGGACACCACGCCCGCTGCCAGCGGTCCGCTCAACGACTTGCGACGAATGGCTACGCGGCCGGCCACATCAGGCGGAACGTCAGTCCCGTCAAAAGGGCGTAGATCAATCCGTCCAGGACGTGACGCATCGTGTTGGACCAGGGCTGCCCCTTCCAGATCGAGTCGCTCAAGTACGAGAGGGCATAGCCGGCGAAGGCGACCGTGCCGGTGATCCGCATGACGAGCATCCCGTCGGCCCCGGGGGTCAGGGTGTGCCGCGCGACGTACGCCGCGACGAAGCTCACCAGGACGCTGAACCCGAGCCACAGCCCCAGGTGCTTCCCCATGTTCGGCGCCCCCTTGGGCATGATGGTGAGGATGGCGACGGGGCCCTTCACGAACTTGTCCATCATCGCCGGGTCCTTCATCTGCTTCATGTCGGCGCAGTGGGGCGTCATGTAGACCCCCGGTGCGGGGTTGCTCCGTCCAATCGCCTCGCGCACGGCGTCGTCGTTCGCGAGGGGCTTGTGGTCGGCCTTGTGGTACTTGAGCGCCATGTGAAGGATCGAGCTGGCGACGAAGACGACGATCGCGGAAACGATCACGGGCACCCACAGGCTTCCGAACGGCATCGAGTCACCTCCCTGTGCGGCGCATTCTGCCACAACGAGGCATGACAACTTCATTGTCAGGCGTGCCGGGCAGGTGTATCTTCCCGGGAGTCCCCGCACAGGGTGTCTGGCATGAGAGTCGCGGAAACGGTCCCGACCCTGGAAACGAGGCGCGCCCGATGGGGAAGGCCCCGGGCGATGCCGGGAGCCGTGCTGTCCGCGGCCCTGGCGGTCCTCTTCCCGCTCGCGGCGCGCGCCGACACGACGCCGCCGGCGCTCTTGAGCTTCGCTTTCTCTCCGGCCTCGATCGATACCACCTCCGGCTCCGCGGGCGTCGTGGTGACTGCGCGCATCACGGACGACCTGTCCGGCGTGGCCTCCATGCGGGTCGTCTTCTCCCACCGGGACGTCATGACGGAGCCGCACGACTGCGAAACCACGGTCCCGGCGAGCGGGACCGCCCTCGACGGCGTCTTCACCTGCACGGCCGTGTTCCCCCAGTTCTCGGAGCCGGGCACCTGGAGGGTCTTCGTCGTGGAGGTCTCCGACGTCGCGGGCAACCACGATCTGCTGACCACCAGCGAGCTGGCGGCCTCGGGGTTCCCGACCGAGCTCCAGGTCGTGACCCTGCCCGACACGACGCCGCCCGCCCTCGCCGGATTCAACTTCCTGCCGCGCGCGATCGACACGAGGACCTCCGCGGGGCGGGTCAACGTGACGTTCCACGTGACCGACGACCGGTCGGGGATCGCCTGGGCGAAGGTCACGTTCGTCGGGCCGGGACCGGCTGGGACGGTGCACGGATGCACGAGCCTGGCGGTGATGCCCGGCCAGGAGCCGGCGCTCGACCTGGTGCTGGCCTGCGACGTCGATTTTCCGCAGTTCTCGCCCGAGGGGACGTGGCATGTCTACGGAGTCGACATGCAGGACGTGGCGGGCAACAGCCGCGACTACTCGACCTCGAGCCTGCTCGCGCTGGGGTTCCCCGCCGATCTCACGATCACGTCGACTCCGGACACCGCGGCCCCGCAGCTGATCGATTTCGATTTCAGTCCCGCCGCGATCGACACGGAGACGGGAGCGGCCTCCCTGCAGGCCACAATCGTGGCGGGCGACAACCTGTCGGGGGTCGCTTCGGTCGAGGCCGTGCTCGCCGCCCCTGGCCCGGGAGGGCCGAGCCTGGACTGCGTCAGCGGCTTCCCCGACAGCGGATCGTCCCTCACCGGCACGTTCACCTGTCCCATCCCGTTCCCCCGATATTCCGTCGAGGGGACCTGGACCGTCACGCAGGTGAACGTGCGGGATGCGGTCGGCAACATCGCCCAGTACACGACCCCCGACCTGTCGTTCAGGGGGTTCCCGGTCCAGCTTATGGTCGGGTTCAAGCCGGGCGGGCCGCGCGCCGCCATCAGCGCCCCCGAGGCCGGCCGATCGATCCGCGGCGACAGCGTCACGGTTACCGCCCGGCTCCTGGAAGGAAGTCCCGCCGCGGTCTCGCGCACCGCGGGAGTGCGCCTGGAGTATCGCGCCCTGCCCTCCGGCACCTTCCTGCCGATCGCGGCCAGGGACCCGGCGCAGCCGAACCCCGATACGACCTATCCGTACTTCATCCACTGGGACGTCACGGGGCTGGCCCCCGGCGCCTACGAGCTGCGGGCGGTGGCCCACGATGCGGCGGGCTCACCCGATCCGGCCCCCCCCGTCATCGCGATCACCCTCGCCGGCGCTTCGGGCGGAGACCTCGACGAGCACGTCGATCCGCAGGGGCACCAGGAGAGCCGGACCACGGTGAGCGGACCCTCGGGTGGGGACGCCGTGGCCGGGGGCCGGACGACGCGCGACACGCTGGCCGGCATCAGCCTGCCCCAGGGGGCGGTCAGCCTTCCGTCGGACGTGGTCCGCATCCTCTTCCCCGACGAGGCGGCCGAGGCGGCGCGTCTCGAGCAGCCGGACCAGAGCCTGGGCGCCTTCGTGGATGTCTCGCTGGAGAGCGGCCAGGAGACCCTCGCCCAGGGGCTGGCGGCCGGGATCGACATTCGCTATGCGGATGCGGACCAGGACGGCGTCGTGGACCGGACGTCCATCCGCGAGGAGGACCTGGAGCTGCGGCGGCTCGACCTATCCGGCGACCTGTACGTGGCGCAGTCCCCCTGGATCGTGCTGACCGCGCACAACCTCGTCCACGGAGTCTCGACCCGGCTCGGACGGTTCGCGCTGACCGGGCCGGTCGAGCCGCACGTCCTGTTCGACGCGGACGCCGTGACACTGAGGTGGGATCCGCTCGGCGCGGCACTGTCGTACAACGTGTACCGGGGCGCACTGGGCCAGCTGCGGGACACGAACGGTGACGGCCTGCCGGACGGCGGATACGGCACCTGCCAGACGGGCCGCGACCCCGATCCGACGGACACCGCCTTCGTCGACACGGATCCACCCGCCGGCCCCGCGAACGGCTTCTTCTACCTCGTGACCTACGTGGACCAGGCGGGGGAGAAGGGATTCGGGACGACCAGCCGGGGGATCCGCCGCACGGTGGCTCTCGCCTGCCCCTGATAAACCGCGGGCGCAGGACCCGTTGCCGGACCCTGCGCCCGAATCAAGCCGAACCTGAAGGGTTTAGTGGACCACGTTCCCGTCGAGGCTGACCCGCAGCTCGACCTTGTCGTCCACCGAATTCACCTCGAAGCCGAGCATCACGGCGGTCCAGGTCCCCGCCTTCGGATTGGCGATCGACACGCTCTCCGGGCAGTCCAGAGTCGCCGCGGCGAAATTGAGGTTGCCGTCGGGATCGATCAGGACCAGGTCGATGTCGTTGGCCGGATAGTGGGAGTAGCCTTCCCTCCAGCCGAGACGGAACTCGGCCAGGGACGTGCCGGCCGGGACGGACACAGCTTTCACCAGCTGCTCGCCGTTGTGAATCTTCGACTGGGCCGTGACACCGGGCTGCGGATCCGAAATCGAGAAGACGGCGATGTCGGTGCTGATGTCCCCGGCGTTCGTCCAGTCGCCGTTCACGGTGATGCGGATCAGGCCGAACTCCGGGTTGTTGATGACGAGCTGGCCTCCCGTGATGAAGCCCTGGAACAAGTAGCCGCTGGTGCCGGGCTGGCGCGACGTCTTGGCGCTGTGCACGGTGAAGAAGATGTCATCACCGAACAGCTGGTTCTGCTGATCCGGCGGCAGCGAGGCCTGGAAATTCGCGAGCGTGATCACGACCTGCGCCGTGTTCGGCGTGACCTCGTAGATGATCTCGCCGTGCTGACCCGGCTTCAGCGGTCCGACGGACTGCTGCACGAACCCATTGCTGACGTTCAGGCCGGCGATTATCTCGACGTTGCTCTTGACGCTCTTGGCCGGAGTCGGCCACACCGTCAGGGCATTGGGCACCGAGCCTCCCGCGAGGAGCGCGCGGGCCGCCGCGGCGTCGACGTAGCCCGTCCCCTGGTCCTGCGGTCCCGATCCGTCGCCCAGCAGCCCGGGATTCGCCGAGCTGATGATGGCGTTCGTGACCTGGCGGGCCGTGGCGCCCGGGAAGGCCTGGCGCAGGACCGCGGCGATCCCGGCGACGTTCGGCGAGCTGAAGCTGGTGCCGCCCGCGAAGCTGATCCCGTTGACGGTGGACGCGAACCCCTGGCCGTAGTCCCAGTCGCCGTTGGACGTGACGTCCGGGGAGCGCCGGCCGTCCGCGTGCGGACCGCGCGAGCTGAAGGAGGCTGTCTGGATGTGGTTCGTCGGGCGGAAGAGGGAGCCGATGCCGAAGCCGTACTGCAGGTCGGCCACGATCTGCTCGTAGGCGGCGATGCTGGCGGCTCCGACGGAGATCGAAGCCAGCGAGCTGGCGGGGCTCCCCGAGGTCAGGCCGGACGGGCCGGCGTTCCCGGCCGAGGCGGTCGTCACGATGTCGGCGGCCAGCAGGGCGTCGACGGCCGTGTCGAAGAGGTCATGACCGGCGAACAGGGTCGGGCCTCCCAGGCTCATGTTGACCACCTGGATCTTCACGCCGGCCGGGTCGCCAGCATCGTACAGGGTGCGGAGCTCGACCGCCCGGTCGATCGCGGCCAGGATGGCGGAGGTGAAGCAGCCCGCGGCGTTGCACACGCGCAGGGCATAGATGCTCGAGAGGGGGGCCGAGCCCAGCATCGGGATCCGGTTGGGCGCTACGATCGCCGCGGGCAGGTGCGCCTGGACCGACCGGAAGAAGGTGCTCGCCGTGTTGAACCCGAAGCTGACGTTGGCCGGGATCATCCCGGCCACGAACGTGCCGTGACCGTCGTTGGCGAAGTTCGAACAGCCGTTGCCGTCGCCGATGAAGTCCTCGCACCCGACCACCGACCCGTCGAGGGAGATGTGCGGGAAGCCCGGCCGGATCCCGGAGTCGATGACCCCGACGATGATCCCCTGTCCGGCGTAGCCGTCGGCATGCAGGGTGTTCACGTGGGTCGTGGCGTTGTTGACGAGGTAGGCGTCCGGGTTCGCGGCGGCGAACCCGGCGAAGTCGGCGGTCGCAATCGCCTCGGCCGACTCGTACGAGATGTTCTTCGAGTCCGCGACGGCGGCCAGCGCGCGGGGCCGGGCAGTGAACTCGTCAACCGGCTTCGGCAGCGGCAGGCGGATGTCCTTGCTGACCGCTCCAGGGCCGGTCAGGGCGTTGATGCGCTCCAGCGCCGAACGCGGCACACGGGCGGCGATGCCGTCGAAATGCTTGTACTGACGGAGGACGGTCCCGCCGGAGGCCTTGATCACGTCGATGACCGGGCCATACGGCTTGGGCGTCTTGATCAGAATCGATTCCATCCCCGAGGTGGACGCGGCGGGCGCCGCCGGCGCGCCGCCGGAGGGGTCCGAAGCCATCCGCTGAGTGGCGGCTCCGGCCAGGGGCGCCCCTGCGAGGCCCGGGAGACCTAATACGAGGACCAGCAGGGATACAGACAGGGCAACAGTCCTTCTGCTCATGAGCCGCATGGGCGCTCCTTATGCGTTGACGGTCGGCCAGGAAATTGCGTTGAGCATATACGAGGCATCCTGCGAACTGTCAAGGAAAGAAACACCAAAGGACGCGCCGACTCGCGGAGGCGCTGATTGACTCTTCGATCAGGAGCGATGGCGGGAACGGCCTTATCTCGGGCTGCTTAAATGTATCGCGGTTCCTTGGGAGGTTCAGCCAAGGGTCAGCCATCCCCAGGCGAGGAGGCAGGTGACGAGCGTCAGCGGCGCGCCGGCCTTGAGGTACTCGAGGAATCCGATCTCGACGCCGTCACGCCGGGCAGTCTCGAAGACGATGACGTTCGCCACCGAGCCAAGGACGGTCAGGTTGCCCGCCAGCGTCGAGAATGCCGCGATGGCAAGCCTGAGGTCCTTCGCAGCGTAACCCATATGATCAAGTTCCCCTTGCGGAGGTCGATCGCGTAATGCGTATGCGCTTCGCGGCAGCACAGACGAAAGATCGCCGGAGAATTGATACAGGACGGCCGGTGGCCTGCCCCTTGCTATGATGTGCTTCGGGGTTCCTTGTCCCGGGGCGATCTGCGACCTCTCCACCCCCGCCACGAAAATCGATTTGACGGAGGCGTATCGAGATGAACATCGAAATGGGTTCGAGCGGCAGGCGACTGTCCGCGCTCCTGGCGGCCGCGGTCGTGGCTTCCGCCGGGCTCTTCGCAGCCGACACGGCTCCGAGGCGCTGGAAGGAGGACGAGCTGGTGAAGTCGTACGGCGAGCTCGTCTCCAGCGGCGGTCTCGAGGCTGCGATTCGCACGCCGGCCCTGCCCAAGGATCCGCCCCAGGCCGCCTTTCTCGACGCGCTGGCCTGGTACGCGGCCGGGGCCCCCGGAAAGGCCGGCCATCTGACCCGCAAGCAGCTGGACGAGCAGATCAATCTGGGGGTCGACTCCTATCAGGTGCTGCTGAAAGCGAAGGCTGAGCGTGGCGAGGAGAACGACTACGCCCGCACGCGGACCTGGAAGCTGATCCAGAAGTACACGCTGCTGCGCGAGGAGATGTCCAAGCCGTCCCGCAAGGGACGCTACGCCTACCCGGCGCTGCGCAAGGAGGCGGGGGGGGCCGAGGTGGACGCCTGGGACCGTGAGCACACCCTGAAGTCGCCGGACGAGTTCGTCGCGAAGGTGTGTCGCGCCTCGTTCGAGCGCCCCGTCCTCGTCAAGTACGGCAACACGAACTGCACGCAGTGCATGCTGTTCGAGATCATCGGCTCGGTCAAGGAGATCGCCGACAACCCGGCGCACAAGGGGGCGATCGATGTCTACAAGGTCTGGTTCGGCTTCCGGCCCGATGAAGGGTTCGCGGGTCGGATCCGGGATCCCGAGCGCCTCGAGGCGCTGGCCAAGGCCGAAGGTGTGAGCTCGAGCCCGACCTTCATCGTCTACCGGAACGGACGCCGCTACACGTGCGGGGACGCGTTCCCGGACGAGAACGGCATGGACGAGCGGCTCGAGTCCTGCCTGAAGCAGGACTTCGGCGAGGCCCCGATGGCGAGCGCCTGCGAGACGGCGGCGTCCTGATCGCTCGCCTCGTGGCCCTGGTCGCGGTGCCGGTTCTCGCCGGCTCCCCCGCGCCGCAGCGGCCGGTCGGATTCCCCACCTACATCCCGGCCGGGATCAGCGACGAGGCGGGGAGCGTCGGCTGCCTGCATACTCCTGCAGGAGGGGTCGAGGCGGTCGATCTCGCGACCGGACGGTCGCTCTGGCATGCGGCCGCCCCGGCGCGGGCGCTGCTTCTGGCGGGCGGCCAGGCCTTCCTGCTCGAGGAGCGCGCGGGCCGGCTGAGCGTGGCCTCGTACGGCGCGCGACAGGGGCGCCTGGCGCGGTCGTACGATCTCGCGACGCTGAGGCTGCCGCCCTGGGCGTCCCTGGCCGGGACGCGCGCGGGACGGGAGTGGACCGTCTTCGAAGTGGCGGCGCGGGTCGAAGGGGACACGCTCGAGATCCGTTACGACGCCACGCGGCACCAGGTTTCCGGGTTCGCGGGGCCGGGAGTGGTCGATCAGGCCCAGGGTGTCGTGCGCGTGGCCCTGGATTCGGGCCGGGTCGAGGTGCGCGGCGGGGCGGGAGCGTCCCCGCCGCCGATCTCGGGGCCCGCACCGCCGATACGGGGGGCGCGCCTCGTGTCCGTCCACGCGCGCAGGGCCGACGCGACGATCGTCCTGGGGGGACCGCCGCCCAACGTCGACGGCGCTCTCCTGGACGGAAACGGGC
Organism: Binatia bacterium; assembly: GCA_035606645.1. GTDB lineage: Bacteria > Acidobacteriota > Polarisedimenticolia > Gp22-AA2 > Gp22-AA2 > Gp22-AA3. Next base: position 3,402 of record DATNEZ010000168.1, on the reverse strand, counting down.
GCGCGGTCTTCGAGCTGAGCCCGGACGCGCGGACGGTCGTCGTGCATCGCTTCGCCGGGCCCGGGAACAGGCGCCTGCCGGCGACCCCACTCGAGCACGGTCACCGGACCGACGCCGTCTGGGCGACGCTCGACCGGCGGCACGTCCTTCTGAGGCGCGCGGACGACCAGCGGTGGTACGACCTGTACTCGATCGAGACCGGGGCGCTCGTCGGGGCGCTCGAGAATCCCGTGGACGTGGCGGTCGCGGGCCGGCGGATCTGCTGGACGGCCGGCGCCGCCGGCGGAGGACTCGAGCTCCGCGCCACCGACGTGACGTCGGGTCGGATCGTCTGGAGGCGCACCGTGCTCGAGCCCGAGGGGGACCCGGGTCCCCCGATCCCCTGACGGTCCCGGACGCTCCCGCGTGGTCGAAGTGTCGCTGACGCCCCGTCGTCAGCTCCCGGCGCGATGCTCCGGCGCCGGGCCGGCCGACACCGACACGATGTTGTCGTCGGGATTGCGGTCGATCAGCTTGTTGAAGGGATCGATGCCGGCCTTCTTCGGCTCCTCGTCCACGACCATTTCGAAGGTGGTGCCGGACCCGTTGACGCGGCGTTTCTCGAGGGCGAGCAGGCGCCCTTCGGACGGGCCCTTCGGGTCGCGCGGGCCGAAGACGCCGATGTCGATCCAGTCGTCCAGGGGGGTCGAGGTCTCCCGTCCCTTGCCGTCGGCGCGGAACTTGGCGGCGGCGACCTCGATGCGGACGACGTACTTGCCGTCCTCGCGCTTCGACCAGGTCGCCTGGGTGGCCTTGTTCTCGTACAGCGTGATGTTCCGGAACAGGTCGTCGAGGATCGCCAGGCGATCGGGCGGCACCGCCCGACTGATGTAGTCGAGGAACTCGAGCGAGTACGTATACGGCGGCTTCTGGAAGGCCACGGCCCGGACGTACTCCGCCAGGGCGCGGTTGAGGGGCTCCTCGCCCACGTAGTCCTTGAGGGCGTACATCACCAGGCTCCCCTTGCGGTAATGGATGTACGGCTGGTCCTCGACCAGGTAGATAGGCAGCTCCTCGATGCGCTCGCCGCCGCGTCCCGACAGGTAGCGATCCAGCTCGTACTTCAGGAACCGGCGCATCTTGTCGCGGCCGGCCATGTGCTCCATGACCATCAGGGCCGAGTACTGGGACATGGTCTCGGACATGAGCGTCGCCCCCTGGACGTTTCCCCCCATGACCTGGTGCGCCCACCACTGGTGGGCCACCTCGTGGGCCGTGACGTAGGAGACGTAGTCGATGGCGTCGGGGCGATCGTCGAGCCGTGCGATGAAGCCGATGCTCTCCGAGAACGGGATGGTGTTCGGGAACGACTGCGCGAACCGGGCGTAGCGCGGGAACTCGACGATCCGGACCTGCTTGTGCTGGTAGGGACCGAACTGGGTCGTGAAGTAGTCGAGCGACGCCTTCACGGCCGCGATCATCCGGTCGACGTTGTAGGCGTGATCGGGGTGGTAGTCGATCTCGATCGCGACGTCGTTCCACCGGTCCCGCTTCACGGCGTAGCGGGCGGAGAGATAGGCGAAGAAGTCGAAGATCGGCGAGTCCATCTCGTACCGGAAGTAGCGCCGGCCGTTCTCCATCCACTCGCGCTTCAGGTACCCGGGGGCGATCGCCATCTGGTCCGGGCTGGTGCTCACCGTGGTCGCGAAGTGGATCCAGTCCGCCTCGCCGGACAGGTAGTTGTCCTGTCGCGCCGCCGCGTCGTCGATCTTCGGGAAGCGCTGCACCGGCGGCAGATCGCGCCGGCGGCGCTCGTTCGGATCGTCCAGCTCGACGTTCCTCACGTATCCCACGTGCGGGAAGAAGTCGAAGCTGTTGAAGAAGGTGCCGTTGTAGACGATCTCGTTGCGCGAGCCGTTATTCACGAAGCCCCGGTTCTCGACGGCCAGGTCGTAGCTCACGTGCAGGATCGCCCCGGGGGCCAGCGGCGGATCGAGCCGGAAGATCCGGTAGCCAAGGTCCTCGTCGACGGTTTCGGGGGTCGCCCCCTCCGGCTCGAGTGTGCGGACCCGCACGTCGGGGTTCAGGTAAAGATGCAGGCGATCGACCGGGGCCCCGGTCCGGTTCTCCAGCGTGTAGGTCCCCCGGATGGCGACGGACCGGCTCTCGGGACGGATGTCGACGCCGGCGTAGACGTCGGTGACCCGCGGCTGCGGCAGCCGGAGGTACTGCCGGTATTTCTTCTCGTATTCGGCCTGGCGGTCGAAGCGGGTCTTGGTCGGCCGGTAGACGTTCAGCACGTTGGTGTTGTAGTAGATGAAGCCGCCCACGGCCACCGCGCCGGCCAGCGCGGCCAGGAGGGCCGCCGACGCGGGCCGCGTCAGTCGGCGGCGCCCCTGCCGCAGGCGGAGCGCGAAGGTCGTCTCGGTGCCGCGCACCCAGAGCAGGTGCGCCAGGCCCACGAGCCCGGCGCAGATCAGCCCCCAGTACAGGAAGAACCAGAACATCGGCTGCACGAAGTGGCCGTATCCGTTCATGTCGGAGTAGGGCGCGTCGGGGGCGGTCCCGAACCGGTACAGGTGATGGTCGAGCCGGAGCGCGGGCAGGACGAACCCCGCGATGTAGAACAGGCTCGAGACGAGCCAGCCGATGAACTTGCTGTTCACCACGACCTGCACGAAGAGGCACAGGGCGGCGTAGAACAGGAACTGCGGCATCGCCACGAGGAACAGCCCCTTGAGATAGACGGGGATCTCGAAGTGGGTGTATCCCGTGGACGCCTGGATGCCCAGGCTGGTCAGGAAGACGGCGACCAGCATCGTGACGAGGATCCCGCCGAGGGCCGCCAGCTTCGAGGCCCAGCCCACCCACGTGCGCATGGGCAGGGCGTCGAACAGCTCCGACATGCGGAGATTGCGCTCGCGCCACACCAGGTCCCCGCTGTAGAACGTCAGCACGAGAAACACGAACAGCCCGAAGTTGCCTCCGATGGCGCGCAGCATCAGGTTCGTGACGGGATAGATCCGCGTGCCGTAGAGGTCGTCGAGGGAGTACGTGCCGCCGAACAGATTGACCAGCCCGGCGAAGAGCATGATCAGGAACGGCAGCCCGCGCAGGGCGCCGAACGTCTCGATGCGTGTCTGGCGCAGGAACTGCGTCCAGGTCGTCCGGGGACCGAAGGAGGGGACGGCCGCCGGCAGGGGGGCCGCGGCGGCCGTGCGGTCCGGGGCGTCGAGCGCCTCCGGTGCGGCGGAAGCCCGTGCGCCCCGCCGCCCGCGGGCCTTGTCTCCCTGGACCGTCGTGAACTTGAAGCGCGCCCAGGTGAAGACCATGACGGCCGCCGCGATCGCCAGCCACAGGAGGCGGTTCTCGAGCAGCGCGCCCATGAGCGGCATCATGCCCGCGTTCTTCTCGGCCACGGTC
>DATNEZ010000405.1:0-2738 GCA_035606645.1 Binatia bacterium | reverse complement strand
GACCGCGAGGCCGGCGGCCGCCGCGGCGCAGACCAGGGCCGCGGTGATCGTGAATCGACCGGGTCTCATGCGTTGCGCTCCTCCGGACTCTCGCGGGCCGCTCTCACCAGGCGATGCCGTAGTCCTCGCCGTGGTTGCTCGAGGCGCCCCACATCGTGCCGTGCTTGCGGTCGAACAGGACGCCGTTGATGGGACCGGACGTGCGCTCGGCCGTCTCGATCGTGTAGCCCATGCGCACGAGCGCGGCCTTCACGCCCGCCGGGGTCGAGGTCGCGACCAGGATGTGGCCGGGGCTCGACCCGTGATCACCGAAGGACGAGCGCATCTGCTCGCTGTTGATGTTCGGCGCCTCGGATGCCTGCTGCGGCGTCATGCCGAACTCGACGATGTCCAGGAAGAACTGCAGCAGGTTCTGGTCCTGCGAATCGCCCCCCTGCACCGCCATCGCCAGCCAGGGGAGCCCCTCCTTGAGAGCCAGGGTCGGCGTGAGCGTCACGCGCGGCCGCTTCCCGGGCTCGATCACGTTGTACGGCCCGTCCTCGGCGCGCGTGACGAACATCTGCGCCCTCTGGCTGAGGCCGACGCCGGTGCGGCCGGCGACGACCGCCGGGATCCAGCCGCCGCTGGGGGTCACGGAGACGACCCAGCCGGCCTCGTCGGCCGCCTCGATCGAGGTGGTGCCCCGGAAGAACTGCTCGCCGAAATGGGCGGCGGATCGCCGGGCGGCCGGCTGGGCCTTCGGCGCGGCGGCCGCGTCCGGGCCGGGCTTCACGGTCCAGTGCGACAGGAGATCGGCGAACGGGTTCGTGCCCCCCTGGTGGGGATACGGGTCGCCCGGCTTCACCTTCGGGTTGTTGGCGGACCAGTTGATCTGGGCGTAGCGCGCCTTGGCGTACTCCTTGGAGAGGAGCCCCTTCACCGGCTCCTCGGGAGGGAAGTACGGATCGCCGTAATAGAAGTCCCGATCGGCGAAGGCGAGGTTCATCGTCTGGTACAGGGCATGGATGTACTTCGTCGAGTTGTATCCCATCCCCTTGAGGTCGGCGTTCTCCAGGATGTTGAGCGCCTGCAGCATCACCGGGCCCTGCTGCCAGATCGGCAGCTTGTAGACCGTGATCCCCTTGTAGTCGGTGCTCAGGGGCTCCTCGATCTTCACCTTCCAGTCGGCCAGGTCCTGCAGCGTGATGAGGCCCCCCTCCTCCTGGACCCCGCGCACCAGCTCGCGCGCGATGTCCCCCTTGTAGAAGCGGTCGTAGGCGGCGTAGATCGCCTCCTTGCGGCCCTTGCCGCTCTTGAGCGCGTCGGCCTCCGCCTCGACCAGCTTCCGGAGCGTCGCGGCGAGGTCCTTCTGCGCGAAGATCTCTCCCGCCTCGGGCGCCTCGCGCGACGCGCCCGCGTGCGGCAGGAACACCTCGCTGGAGTACTTCCACTTCTTGATCTCGTCCTTGTTCTTTTCGATGCTGTTCGCCGTCTCCGCCTCGATCGGATAGCCGTCGGCCATCTGGATCGCCGGCGCCAGGACGTCGCCCAGCGACAGCGTGCCGTACTCGGCGAGCATGGTCATGAGCCCGCCCGGCGTGCCCGGCGTGATCGCCGAGAGCGTCCCGTACTCCGGCGGGAAGCGCATCCCCTTCGCCCGGTAGAACTCGGCGGTGGCGCCGGTCGGGGCGACGCCGAGCGCGTCGATCCCGATGACCTTCTTGAGGCCGGGATGGTAGATGAGCGCCTGCGTCTCGCCTCCCCAGGACAGGACGTCCCACATCGTCGTCACGGCGCCGAGCATGGCGCAGGCGGCGTCCACGGCGTTCCCCCCCTTCTGGAACATCATCGCCCCGGCCGTCGCCCCCAGGGGCTTGCCGGTGATGGCGATCCAGTGCGCCGCGTGGAGGGGCGGCTTCTGGGTCCGCGCCGCGGGCAAAGGCGTGATCGCCAGGGCGAGCAGGGCGAGGCTGAGCGGGACGACACGGCGGGTCGTGGTCATCGTGGTCTCTCCCTTCGGGCGTGTGGGGACGCGATCTTACCCTAGTTCCAGCGGAACAGCCGGAGCGCCACCACGAAGGCGACCACCCCCCATACCAGCATGATCAGGATGCGCCCGGCCTGCGAGGCCAGGTCCGCCCCTTCGAGGATCGCGGCGCGCAGTGCATCGTTGAGGGCGGTGAGGGGGAGCGCCTTGACGAACGGCTGGATGGCGGCGGGGAAGCGATCGGAGGAGAAGAAGATTCCCGAGAAGACGAACATGGGAAGCATGACGATGTTCATCAGACCGGAGGCCGTCTCGATCCGGGCGGTGCGGGAGGCGACCAGGAGGCCGAGCCCGGCGAACACGAAGGCCCCGAGGACGGCGAGCACGATCACGGTCCACAGGGAGCCCTGCACCACCAGGTGGAAGATGAGCCGGCCGAAGATCAGGAGGAGCGTCATCTCGGTGAGGACCAGGATGATGCGGCTGGTCATGATGGCGCCGAGAAAATCGGTGCGCTTCATCGGTGTGGCGATGAGGCGCTTCAGGAGCTTGCGGGTGCGCATGTCGACGAGCAGGAAACCAACCCCCCACATCCCGCCGCTCATGATGTTCATCCCGAGCAGGCCCGGAATCAGGAAGTCGATGTAGCGGGCGCCGGGCTCGGTGACCAGCGTTTCCCGCCCCTTCACCGGATTGACCCGGCCGGCGGCGCGCTGCAGGGCGTCGTCGACAAGGTGCCGCGCCATCACGCTGTCCGGGCGCGTCGGGTCGT
>DATNEZ010000395.1:0-11561 GCA_035606645.1 Binatia bacterium | reverse complement strand
GCCCGAAACGAACATCATCACGGCCGAGGACCCGGTCGAGTTCAACCTGCACGGCATCAACCAGGTGCAGATGAAGGAGCAGATCGGCCTGAATTTCGCCGCCGCGCTGCGCTCCTTCCTGCGGCAGGACCCCAACATCATCCTGGTCGGAGAGATCCGGGACTTCGAGACGGCGGAGATCGCCGTGAAGGCCGCCCTGACGGGGCACCTCGTGCTGTCGACCCTGCACACCAACGACGCGCCGTCCACCATCAACCGCCTCATGAACATGGGGATCGAGCCGTACCTGGTGGCCACCTCGGTGCACCTGATCTGCGCCCAGCGCCTGGTGCGGCGGCTGTGCAAGGACTGCAAGGAAGAGGTGGGGATGCCGCCCCAGGCCCTCATGGACATCGGCTACGCGCCCGACGTCGCCCCCAAGGTGAAGCTGTACAAGGGGAAGGGATGCCAGACGTGCAACAGCACCGGCTACAAGGGCCGCGTCGGCCTGTACGAGGTGATGGAGATTTCCGATTCGATCCGCGAAATGATCCTGACGGGCGCGTCGTCCGTCGAGCTGAAGAACAAGGCCATTGAAGAGGGAATGATCACGCTCCGCGGCTCGGGGCTGCGCAAGATCCAGGCGGCCCTGACGACCGTGGAAGAGGTCGTGCGCGAGACGGTTCTCTAAGAGATCCAGGGGAGGGACTCATGGCGGTAACTCTTCACCAACTGTTGAAAACGCTGGTCGAGCAGGGCGGCACGGACCTGCACGTCACGACCAATTCGCCCCCTCAGATCCGCGTGGATGGCAAGCTGGTGCCCCTGCAGCTCCCGCCGCTCACGGCCCCCGAGACCAAGGCCCTGGCGTACAGCGTCCTCACCGACAACCAGAAGCACCGGTTCGAGGAGAACCTCGAGCTGGACTTCTCGTTCGGCGTGCGGGGGCTGGCGCGGTTCCGCGCCAACATCTTCAGCCAGCGCGGTGCGGTCGCGGCGGCCTTCAGGACGATCCCCTGGGAGGTGAAGAACTTCCAGGACCTGGGGCTTCCCGAGGTCGTCTCCGGGCTGTGCGACAAGCCGCGCGGCCTCATCCTGGTGACCGGGCCGACCGGGTCGGGCAAGTCGACGACCCTGGCGGCGATGATCGACAAGATCAACAACGAGGACAAGGGCCACATCGTCACCATCGAGGACCCGGTCGAGTACCTGCACGGCCACAAGAGCTGCATCGTCAACCAGCGCGAGCTGTTCGCCGACACCCATTCCTTCAGCAACGCGCTGAAGTCGGTCCTGCGGCAGGATCCGGACGTGGTGCTCATCGGCGAGATGCGCGACCTCGAGACGATCGAGGCCGCGCTGCGCATCGCCGAGACCGGCCACCTGACGTTCGGCACGCTGCACACGAACTCGGCCGCGCAGACGATCAACCGCATCATCGACGTGTTCCCGGCGCACCAGCAGTCGCAGATCCGCGCCCAGCTGTCGTTCGTCATCGAAGGGATCATGTGCCAGTCGCTCCTTCCCAAGGCCTCGGGCAAGGGGCGCTGCCTGGCGATGGAGATCCTGGTGCCCAATTCGGCCATCCGGAACCTGATCCGCGAGGACAAGATCCACCAGATCTACTCGATGATGCAGACGGGACAGGCCCAGTACGGGATGCAGACCTTCAACCAGTCCCTCGCCAGCCTGTACTTCAAGAAGAACATCAGCCTGACGACGGCGCTGTCCCACAGCAGCAATCCAGACGAGCTGCAGGAAATGATCAACCGTGGCGCGGGGCTCATCAGCCAGCCGACCGCGGTGAGCCAGGCGGCCGCGCGGTCCGCCACGCGCAAGTAACGGGCGCGAACGAGCCGGAAGGGAGATCCGATGCCGAACTACACGTGGAAGGGCAAGAACCGGACTGGGAAGATGCAGGAGGGGACCGTCGCCGCCGAGAACAAGGAGGCGGTGATCGCCCTGCTGCGCCGCCAGCAGATCATGGTGTCGGCGGTCACCGAGAAGGGGAAGGAGATCGCGGTCCCCAAGTTCGGCGGCGGCGTCAGCCAGAAGGAGATCGCCATCTTCGTCCGCCAGTTCTCGGTCATGATCGACGCCGGCCTTCCCCTGGTCCAGTGCCTGGAGATCCTCGGCTCGCAGCAGAAGAACCGGATGTTCCAGAAGGTGCTGTTCCAGGTGCGCCAGGACGTCGAGTCCGGCTCGACCCTGTCCGACTCGCTGCGCAAGCACCCCAAGACGTTCAATGACCTGTTCTGCAACATGATCGCGGCCGGAGAGTCGGGCGGTATTCTCGACACCATCCTGCAGCGCCTGGCGGCCTACATCGAGAAGGCGGTCAAGCTGAAGTCCGCGGTGCGCTCCGCCATGATCTACCCGGTGGCGGTCATCACCATCGCCGTCGGCGTCGTGGTGATCATCCTGTGGAAGGTCATCCCGACCTTCGCCATGCTGTTCCAGGGGCTGGGCGCGACGCTGCCGCTGCCGACCCGGATCACCATCGCCGTCAGCAATTTCCTCGGCCGCTTCATGCCGCTGCTCGTCCTGGCCGGCGGGGCCGCCTTCTTCTTCCTGAACCGCTACTACAAGACCCACAAGGGACGCCGCCAGATCGACGCCTTCGTCCTCAAGATGCCGGTGCTCGGCGACCTGATGCGCAAGATCGCCGTGGCCCGGTTCTGCCGCACCCTCGGCACCTTGATCCAGTCCGGCGTGCCGATCCTCGAGGGACTCGAGATCACCGCCCGCACTTCGGGCAACTCGATCGTCGAGGACGCCATCATGGCGACCCGCAAGAGCATCGAGGAGGGCAAGACGATCGCGGGGCCGCTGGAGGAGACCGGGGTCTTCCCCTCGATGGTCGTCCAGATGATCAGCGTCGGCGAGCAGACCGGCGCCCTCGACGCCATGCTCTCGAAGATCGCCGACTTCTACGAGGACGAGGTGGACGAGGCGGTCGAGAACCTCATGGCGCTCCTGGAGCCGGTGCTGATCCTGTTCCTCGGGATCATGATCGGCGGCATCGTCATCTCCATGTACATGCCGATGTTCAGCCTGCTCGGCAAGATTTCCTAGGCGCATGGATGGAACTGCAGCAACGGGAGCTCCGCAGGCAGCTCGACTGGCTCATGACCTTCAGGGTCGTGATCATCACGACCCTGATGGCCTCGACCTTCGTCATCGAGCTGCTGTACCGGCCGCTCCTGTCGCTGCAGCCGTTCTACGTCCTGGCGGTCGTCACCTACGCCATGACGATCGCCTACGCCGTCATGTCGCGCACCCTGCGGGCCGTCCGGCCGCAGGTGTACGCGCAGCTGATCGGGGACCTCTGGGTGGTGTCGGGGTTCGTCTACCTGACCGGCGGGGCGGAGAGCCCGTTCTCCTTCCTGTACCTCCTGACGATCATCATCGGCAGCCTGCTCCTGGTGCGCCGGGGCGGGTTCCTGGTGGCGGCGTGCTCGTGGCTGATGTACGCCTCGATGATCCTGCTCATCCAGCGCGGCTGGCTGAGGCGGCTCCCGACGGACGCGGGGGACGGCGAGGAGGCGGTGGTGCGCCTGCTGTACTCGCTGGTGGCGCACCTGGTCTCGTTCTTCGCGGTGGCCTACCTGGCGTCGTACCTGACGGAGAACCTGAGGAACACCGGCCGGGAGCTGCAGCTGCGACGCGAGGACCTGGCGCAGCTGCGCGACTACAACGACCACATCATCGAGAGCATGAACTCCGGGCTCCTGACGAGCGACTGGGAGGGGACGATCACGTTCGCCAACCGCGGCGCCGCGGAGATCACCGGGCGCGCGGCCGCCGACCTGGTCACGCGCAACATCCTGCAGGTGCTCGGCCAGCCCGCCGAGTTCCTGCAGCGGGTGCGCATCGCCCTGGAGCAGAAGACGCGGTTCCGCGTGGAGCTGGACTACGACGACACGCGGGGACGCCGGCTGTTCCTCGGGTTCACCGTGTCGACGCTGCGGGAGCGCACCGGCGTGCCGCTCGGCATGATCTTCATCTTCCAGGACCTCACCGAGATCCGCGCGCTGGAGGATGAAGTGGCGTTGAAGAAGCGCATGGCGGCGCTCGGGGAGATGGCGGCCGGCGTGGCGCACGAGCTCCGGAACCCCCTCGCCTCGATCAGCGGATCGGTGCAGGTCCTGAAGCGCGACCTGAAGCCGCAGGGCGAGGCGGGAGAGCTGATGGACATCGTGATCAAGGAATCGAAGCGGCTGGACCAGATCATCCGGGACTTCCTGCTGTTCGCGAAGCCGGGACGCTTCCATGCCGAGACCGCCGACCTGGTGGGCGTGCTGCGCGAGACGCTCAGCCTCCTGGAGAACAGCGACGAGATGCGGCCGCACCACCGGGTGGAGACGCGCTTCCGTCCCCCCGCCATCCCGCTCGATTTCGACGTGAACCGCATGAAGCAGGTGTTCTGGAACCTCGCCAAGAACGCGCTGCGCGCCATGCCCGAGGGGGGCGTCCTGACGGTGAGCGCCCTGGACCTGGGGGACGGGCAGGTGACGGTCACCTTCGCCGACACCGGGATCGGCATGTCGGAGGAGGACGTCGCCAGCAACTTCCAGCCGTTCCACGGCTCGTTCCCCAGCGGCACCGGCCTGGGCCTGGCGATCGTCTACCGCATCATCGAGGAGCACCGCGGCAAGATCCGCGTGAAGAGCCGCAAGGGGGCGGGGGCCGAGGTGGTGCTGCACATGCCGCGCGCCGTCTCGCACCAGGCGGCCCAGGAGGAGAGACGTTGGACCGCGTCCTGATCGTCGACGACGAGAAGGGGATGCGCGATTTCCTCTCCATTCTCCTGAAGAAGGAGGGGTACGCGGTGGCCCAGTCGGAGTCCGCCGACCGGGCGGCGGAGCAGATCGGCAAGGGGGAGTTCGACCTGATCATCAGCGACATCTCGATGCCGGGCAAGTCGGGGCTCGAGGTCCTGAAGCAGACGAAGGCCGCCAACCCGGACACGCCGGTCATCCTGATCACCGCCTACGCCTCCACCGAGAGCGCCATCGAGGCGCTGAAGCTCGGCGCCTACGACTACATCGTCAAGCCGTTCGACGTCGAGGAGATGAAGGCGGTCGTGCGCAACGCCCTGGAGAAGCGCCGCCTGGAACACGAGAACCGGGCGCTGAAGCGCGAGCTCAAGGAGAAGCTGCGCTTCGACGAGATGGTGGGGGACGGCCCCCGCATGCGCGAGGTGTTCGACCTGATCGCCAAGATCGCCCCGACCAACAGCACCGTCCTGGTCTCGGGCGAGTCGGGCACGGGGAAGGAGCTGGTGGCGCGCGCCATCCACGCGGGAAGCCCGTGCCGGGACCGCCCGTTCGTCTCGATCAACTGCGGGGCGCTGCCGGACGAGCTCCTCGAGAGCGAGCTGTTCGGGCACACGCGCGGCTCGTTCACGGGCGCCGTGGCCGCCAAGAAGGGGCTCTTCGAGGTCGCCGATGGAGGCACCATCTTCCTGGACGAGATCGGCGACACCACCCCGGCGATGCAGATCAAGCTGCTGCGCGTCCTGCAGGAGCGCCGCATCCGGCGGGTCGGCGGGACGGAGGAGATCGAGGTCAACGTGCGCGTCCTGGCGGCGACCAACCAGGACCTCGAGCAGATGGTGAAGCAGAAGCGTTTCCGCGAGGACCTGTACTACCGCATCAACGTCATCCAGATCCGCATGCCGGCCCTGCGCGAGAAGCCGGAGGACATCCCGAAGCTCGCGCTGCACTTCCTGATCAAGTACAGCCGGATCATGGGGAAGAAGATCACGCGCATCAACGAGGACGCGATGCGGCGGCTGGCGGCGCACGACTGGCCGGGCAACGTCCGCGAGCTGGAGAACGTGCTCGAGCGGGCCGTGGCGCTCGAGACCTCCGACGCGGTCACCGAGGAGAGCCTGTCGCGCGACGTGCGGAGCGGGAACCGGCCGGCGCAGGAGTTTCCGCTGGCTCTCGGCGACGGCGGCATCGACCTCGAGCGCCAGCTCGAGAGGCTGCGCGAGCACTACATGGACGAGGCGCTCCGCCGCGCCCAGGGGGTCCAGACCAGGGCGGCCGAGATCCTCGGCATGAGCTTCCGCTCCTTCCGCTATTTCGCGAAGAAGTACCGCCTCCTGGACGGGCGCAAGGAACCCCGGGCCAACGCAGGCTGATCCGAGGCGACGCGTGCCGGCGAACCAGGCAGGGGACCACCGGGCCGGGGCCCGCCTGCAGGCGGCGCTGCCGGCGCTCCTCCTCGCGGTTCTCCTCGCGCTGGCGTTCCACGGCGCTCTCGGCGGGCGCCTCTTCTACCTGCGCGACGTCTCCCAGAACCACGCGCCGCTGCGCGCCTACGTCACCGAGCGCCTGGCAGAGGGATCGCTGCCGCTCTGGGACCCGTACCACGGCGGCGGCACGCCGCTCCTGGCAAACCCGAACGCGCTGGTGTACCACCCGATCACCGCCCTGTTCTTCCTGCTCCCCTTCGAGACCGCCTTCACGCTCTCGATCGTCCTGCAGTTCATCCTCCTGGCCGCGGGGGGCTACCTTCTCGGCCGGGCGGTCGGGCTCGGGCGCGAGGCGGCGACGCTTTCGGCGTGCATCCTGTCCCTGTCGGGTCCCGCGGCGTCCCTGGCCAGCATCCAGAACGTCCTGTCGGCGTCGGCGTGGGTTCCCCTCGGGCTCTGGGCCTTCCTGCGCGGCCTCGAGCCCGGCCGGCGCTGGCTCCTCGCGCCGGCGGCCCTGTGCGCCGCGGTCGTCCTCGTGGCGGCGGAGCCGGCCTCGCTCCTGGCGCTGCTCCTCGTGGGCGGCGTGCTCGGCGCCACCGCGAGGACGCGCGCTGGGCGGGCCCCCGCGCCGGCGGGGGCGATCGGCGCGCTCGCGCTCGTGCTGCTCCTGGCGGTCTTCCTGGCCGCCGCGCAGATCCTTCCTGTCCGGGCGCTCCTTCCCCTGGTCGAGCGGGGGGCGGGATTCGCGGAATCGGAAGGGATGAAGTGGTCGCTGGCCCCGTCGCGCCTCTTCGAGGCGGTCCTGCCGCGGTTGTTCGGCGATCCGACGCGGATGTCGCCCGCGGCCTGGTGGGGAGGGTTCCTGTTCGAGGGGCGCTATCCCTTCCTTCTGTCGCTCTACGTCGGCGCCATCCCCGTTCTCCTGGCGGCGATCGGCGCGCTGCACCGGGGGGCGGACGCCGCGCGCCGGCGCTGGCTGGCGGTCGTGGCCGCGTCGGCGCTTCTCCTGGCCCTGGGATCGCACAGCGCCCTGTACCGGGGCCTGTTCCATCTCGCAGCGCCGCTCCGGCAGATGCGCTATCCCGAGCGCTTCGTCCTCGTGGCCCTCGTGGCGCTGGCCCTCCTGGCGGGATACGGTCTCGACCGGCTGCGCGCGGGCCCCCTCTCGAAGCGCGCCGTGCTCGGCGTGGTGGGCGCGGCCGCCACCGCCTTTCTCCTCACGGCCGCCGCCGCCACGCCCCCCCTGGCCGACCGGCTGCTGGCGGCGATCGCCCACGTCCCCGCCCCGTTCCTCGCCTCGGAGGCGGCCCCCATCCTGCGCGGCGGGCTCCTCCACACGGCCCTCTGGGGGTTCGCGGAGGCGTTCTTCCTGGCCGCGGTCGCCCTCCGGCTGCGCCGGCCGCAGGGGACTCTCGCGGCGTGCGTCGCCCTGTGGGCCGTGGTCCTGGTCTCGGGAAGCTCGATGTGCCTGGCGTCGGCCCCGGCGCTCTCCACCGCGGCGCCCGGCTGGCTGTCGGCCCCCTCGCCGCTCGCCGCGGTCGTCGGCCACGGCGCCTCGGCGCCGCGGCTGCACCACGCGGCGCGTCCGCCCGACTTGAGCGTCTGGGGAAAGACCGACGAGCTGATCTGGGGCTTCCGGTTCGATCGGTTCGTCTACGCGCTTCTGACCGGCCACCCCGAGAAGGTCCCCACCATCCTCGACGCCGCCACCGATCGGATGGACCTGAAGGAGAGCGCCGATCTCGGCCGGGCCCTGGCCGATCTCTCACCCGAGGCGAGGATCCGGGTGCTCGCCGCATGCCGCGCGGGGCTCCTCCTGGAGTTCGCTCCTGGCGTCGAGGGAGGGCCGCAGGAAGGGTCGGCCCTGGAGGGCTTCAGCCGGCCCCCGCTGCGCGTCCATCGCGTACCCGGGGTCGTGCCGCGGGTGCGGCTGGTGGGCAGGGCGCGGCCGTTTCCGGCGGGCCGCTCCCTGGCGGACGCGCTGTCGGACACCGGATATGATCCGGAGCGTGAGGTCCTCATCGACGGGCTGGCGGGAGACACGGGCGGGGAGTCGCCCGCTCCCGGCGACGCCGGCGAGGCGTCGCTCGCCGAGGACTCGCCGGAGCGGCTGGTGATCCGGGTGATCGCCCGCAAGCCCGGGCACGTGGTGGTCGCCGACGCGTTCGCCCCCGGCTGGCGGGCCAGCCTGGACGGGCGGGACGTCCCCATCCTGCGTGCCGACGGGCTGTTCCGGGCCGTGACGGTGGACGCGGGAGATCACGAGATCGAGATGACCTATCGGCCGCCGGAGGTGCGGGCGGGGATCGCCCTCAGCCTCGCGGCGATCCTCGTCACGGCCGTCCTCGGCGCGACCGCCGCGGTGAGACGGCTGTGATCGCGACGACCACGCGGAGCGACCGGATCCTCCTCGTCCTCCTGCTCGCGTGTCTCGCCCTCGCTTCCGGGCTGAGCCCGATCACGAACTACGACTACTGGTGGCACCTGAAGACGGGGGCCCTCATCCTCGAGGCGAAGGAGGTGCCGCGCGCCGACCCGTTCTCCTTCACCGCGAAGGGGGAGCCGTGGGTCGATCACGAATGGCTGTTCCAGGTCGCGTCCTGCCTCGGCCACGTCGCGCTGGGGCCCGCGGTGCTGGTGGCGCTCAAGGCGCTTTTCGTCCTGGGCCTCGCCCTGCTCATGGCGCACCATGCTCGCCGCGAAGGGAGCTCCGAAGCGGGAATCGCCATCCTGACCTCGGCCGCCCTGGTCGGCGCAGCGTTCCGTTTCGACGTCCGGCCGGAGCTCGTGAGCCTTCTGGGGCTGCCGCTCGTGATCTGGCTCGCGATCCGGGCGCGCGATTCCGGCCGCCATCGTCTGCTTCTCGCCGTGCCGGCGATCGCGGCCCTCTGGTCGAACCTTCATCCCGGGGCGATCCTGGCTCCCGTGGTGCTGGCGGCCGGCGCCGCGGCAACGTTCCTTCACGAGCGCGTCTTCCCCCTGCCCGCGGCAGCGGACCCTTCGGGCACGCGGTCGCGATTCGCGCCGCGGCTCGCCCTGGCCGCGGCCGCCACGGCGCTCGCGACCGCGGCCAATCCCTACGGCTTCCGGATCTACCAGGTCCCCTTCGAGCTGTCGCGCCTTCTCGCGTCGTTGCCGTCGCCCAACCTGGAGTGGGCGAGGCCCCGCGTCGCCGACTTTCCGCTGTTTTTCGCGACGGCGGGCCTGACGATCGTCATCCTGATCGCCTGCCGGCGCCGTCTCGATCCGATCGCCGCGCCGGCGCTCGCGCTCGCCGGCGTCCTGGCGGCGGCGCACCTGAGAAACATCGGCCTGTTCTTCGTCCTCCTGCCGTTCGGTCTGGCGCGGCCGGCGGGCGCCCTGTCGATCCGTCTCATGTCGGGGGCGCTCGGTCGACGGCTGGCCTCGCTGCGACCCGCCTCCGGATCCCCCGGCGCGGGCCCCGCCCCGCCCGGAGTGCGCCCCGGCTTCGTCGCGGCCGTCGTGGTGTACGTGATCGCGGTGCCGCTCCTCACCGTGCTGCCTCCGAAGCTCGCCTGGGGGCTCGGGATGGCCCCGGACAACGAGCCGTCCCGGGCGGTCGATTTCCTCGATCGCGAGAACGTGGGGGAGCGCCTGTACAACGACGTGCGCTTCGGCGGGTACCTGATCTGGAGGCGATTCCCGGGGCACCAGGTCTTCATCGACGGCCGGAACGAGGTCTACCCCCGACTCCTGCGGGAGGTCTTCGCTTCGGTCAACGACTCGCGGGCCTGGCGGGCCTTCCTGGAAGGGCATGGCATCGACGCCGCCTTCGTGCGCTATTCCCCCTCCCTGGAACGGGTCGTGATGCCGGGGATTGACGGCCGGCCCGGCAGGGTCCTCGAGCGCGCCTTTTCGGCGAACCATTTCCCGTCCCAGGACTGGGCCCTGGTCTACTGGGACGATGACGCGATGATCTTCGCGCGCCGCATCCCCGCGAACGAAGGGGTCATCGCCCGGCTGGAGTACCGGTCGGTCCAGCCCGAGGACTGGCGCTACATCCTGGCGGGGGTCCTGGCCGGCCGCGTGGAGCCGGGTCCTGTCCTCGCGGACCTGGAGCGGAAGCTCCAGGACGATCCAGGCTCCGCCCGGGCGCAGATGCTGCTCGCGGCCTTCCGGCGTGTCTCGCGGGCGAACGGCGCGGCCGGCGACGCGCTGCCGGGACGGTGACAGTCCGTGTCAGCGGGCGTCCGTCCATCTGACGAATCTTGTTAATATCGGGCGCCCGGGACGTGGAATACGGCGTTTCGAGTTCGAAACCGGCGGAGTAACCTCGCATGATCCAAGCACTTGCAGGCGCCACCCCGGCCCCGCCTCTCCATGGCATCCCGCTTGCTCTAGGTAGGGTGCCGAAAGGAGGCAACTCGAATGCGCAAGGAAAAAGGCTTCACACTGATCGAGCTGTTGATCGTCGTGGCGATCATCGGGATCATCGCGGCCATCGCCATTCCGAACCTGCTGAACGCCATCGACCGGGGCAAGCAGAAGAGGACCATGGCCGATATGCGGTCGCTCGGTACGTCCATCGAGTCCTACGCGGTAGACAACAACTTCTACCCGAAGGGCATGGCGAGCATCGCGGCGGCGGCCCTCAGCACGCACGTCTCGCCAATCTACATCAAGACGGTGCCGACGACCGATGGCTGGAACAACGCCTGGGACGTGGATTCCTCGGCGACCGGCTCGCAGTACACGATCACGAGCCCGGCGAAGGACGGCACGCAGGGTACGCAGACGGGCGGCCAGACGGCCGACTTCACCTGCGACATCCTGTTCGCCAACGGCCAGTTCTTCCAGTGGCCGCAGGGTACCCAGACCTAATAGTCCGGGGACCGAGAATCACGCGGGCGGCGCTTTCGCGCCGCCCGCTTTTTT
Source organism: Binatia bacterium (assembly GCA_035606645.1). GTDB lineage: Bacteria > Acidobacteriota > Polarisedimenticolia > Gp22-AA2 > Gp22-AA2 > Gp22-AA3. Next base: position 481 of record DATNEZ010000395.1, on the reverse strand, counting down.
TTGCGCGCCCTCCGGGCCGCCATGACCGAAGGCCCGGCGGGAGACGGGGAGCGTCGCGTGCAGCCTGACGACGTCCGGAACGGCCGCCTCCCTGTCCTGATCGCCGCGCTCGGCTGCGCCCTGCTGGCGCTCGCCGTTCTCCTCCCTCCCGAGATCGATCCTGCGGCGGCGGCCGCCTGCAAGGTGATCCTGGCCGGCGCGGCGTGCCTTCTCGCCCTGGAGGCCGGCCACCGGCCGGTCTTCCTGCCGTCCTGGACCTGGGGCCTCCTGCCGTTCGCCGTCGTGTCCATCGCGGCCGTCGCCTGCGGCGCCCGGGCGCTGGACGAGGCAAGCGATGCGATGGCGCTCGTGCTGGCGGCGCTCATCGGCCGCAGGGTGGCCTCGGAGCCGCGGGCGCGCGACGCGCTGATCGGCCTTATGGTGGCCCTCGCCTGCGTGGCGGCCCTCCGGGCGGCGATGCAGCACCACCTGATCTACCCGA
>DATNEZ010000315.1:0-2121 GCA_035606645.1 Binatia bacterium | reverse complement strand
ATTTCGATCAGCTCGCAGGCGTCCAGGGCCTCGGCGGAGGCGGTCCGCGGGAGCCCCTCCAGGACCGCGATCTCCCCGAAGAAGTCCCCCTTCTCCATGATCGCGAGCTCCTGCTTCACGCCGCCGACGGCGCGGAAGATGCGCACGGCGCCCGACTGGACGACGTACATCTCCGTGCCGAGGTCCCCCTCGACATAGATCGTCTCGCCTTTCTTGCGCTTGACCGTGAACTCTTTGAAGGGATCGGCTGCCATCGGGTGTTTGTCCGGCCGCCATGGTGTGTTGGGCCGAGAGGCGGCGATGATAATGGAAGCCAAAAGACTAAGTCAAACTTTGCCGTTACAATGCCGGCTCGATGCGGCCCTCGATCGAAGTCCCTGCCCCCGGCGATCGGAGCGTGCGTCCGCGGCTCCCCCGCCTGGCGATCCTCGCCTGCGCGTGGCTTCTGTCCTCGGCCGCCGCCCGCGCCGCGCTCCTGTGGCCCCTCGAGATCCCCGGGGTGCTCCTCTCGACGTTCGGCGAGTATCGCTACGACCACCTGCACGCCGGAATCGACATCTCGACGCGCGGGGGGACCGGGTTCAAGGTGCGCGCCGCGGACGCCGGCGTCGTGTTCCGGCTCAAGGTGGAATGGCGCGGCTACGGCAGGGCCCTCTACCTGAGACACGCGAACGGCCGGGTGACCGTGTACGGGCACCTCGAGCGGTACGAGGACTCGCTGCTCCACCTCGAGCGCCTGGTGGCCCGCCGCCAGGCGGAGGCCCGGTCGCGCTATCCGGGCGACATCTTCCTCGACCCTCCGGTCCGCGTGCGCCGCGGGCAGGTCATCGCCTACTCGGGGGAGTCGGGGGTGGGGCTGCCCCACCTCCATTTCGAGGTGCGCGACGGCGGCGACGCGCCGATGAACCCGTTCGACGCGGGCCTGCCGCGGCCCCCGGACACGCGGCGGCCGGTTCTCGAGACCTTGACCATCCTTTCGGCGTCCCCGGAGAGCTTCGTCGAGGGGGAGGCGCGCGAGGAGGTCTATCCCCTGAGTCCCGGCGCGGACGGCGTGCGGACCACCGCGCGCCCCGTCCGCGTGAGCGGCCCGTTCCTCGCCCTGGCGAACGCCTACGATCCCGCCGGCGACAGCGGCCGGGCCGGCGTCCAGGGGGTCGAGGTGACCCTCGACGGCCGCCCGAGCTACCGCCTCGGCTTCCGCTCGTTCCGTTTCGGACAGTACCCGCAATCGGGCCTCATCTATGACCATCGCACCAGCCGCCTTGGGCCGGCGGCCTTCACGTATCGACTGTTCCGCCTCCCGGGCAACGAGCTCTCGGCGGCGATCGGTCTTCAGGGGGAGGTGCCCCCTGACGGCTATCCGGGAGCCATCGACCTCGATCCCGGCACCCACGTGATGGAGGTCTCCGTGTCCGACAGCGCCGGCAATCGCTCGCGAGCCCGCGTCTGCGTGCAGGTCGGCCGCCCCCAGGCGGCCCAGCAGCTCGCCTGGCAGGAGGGGGATGACCCCGCGCACGCCTGGGCGACGTTCCGCTTCCCCGGGGGCGGGCCGCCGCGGGCCGCCGCACCGGGAGCCGGTCCGAAGAACCTCGGCTGCCGTCCCCCGCCGGCGCGGGTCGTCGAGGGGGAGGCCTGGGACGAAGAACGAAGCAAGTTCCGTCCGATCACCTGCAGCCTGAACAATGAGCGCTGCGTCGTCGATTCCGGCACGGCAGCGCGGCCGAGGGCGCTCCGCGTGCGGGAGGTGCGGGACGGCGCCCCCGGTCCGTGGCGCCTTCTTGCCGGCTCGACGGCGAAGGGTCCCGATGCCGGCGAGCCCGCGGCCCGGGTGGACGCCTGGCCCGCCTTCCTGGACATCCTGGTGCCGGCCGATGTCTCGGGAGGCGCGTCCTTCCTCCTCGCGGCCGGCACCTCCGCCACGCCGATCCTGCCGCTCGCCTACCGGACCGACAGCCTGTGGGGAGGGGCCGTCGCCTACCGGGACCTCTCCGGGCGGTCGCCGCTCTCGGTGACCGGCGGCGGGCCGCGTTCCCCTGCCAGTCCCCTCGTCCTGGACGTCCGATGGGCCGAGCCGGGGCAGGCCATCCAGTACCAGGGACCCGGGTTCTCCCTGAGCCTTCC
>DATNEZ010000314.1:0-2283 GCA_035606645.1 Binatia bacterium | reverse complement strand
CCGCTTGAGGATCTGATCGCCGGCGAACTGGCCGCGGCCCGAGAGCCGGCGGAAGTCGCGCGTCTGGATCTCCTTCGCGAGCTTGCGCTCCTCCGTCTGGAGCGCCGCGAGCCGCTGGAGGTGCTGTTTCTCCTCCTGCTGCAGCTCGCCGTAGTGCCCCCCGTAGTTCAGGTAGACGTACCCGTTGTACGCCGAGGCCAGGACCGCGGCGGCGGCGACGCTCCACAGGAGCAACCCGACCGCGAGGTTGTTGCGGAACGGACGCGAGGCCAGGTTCAGGGAGATCGCCTTCACGGGCGCCTCCCCAGGATCGCCCCGAGGGCGGGCGCGGCCACCGCGGCGTCCTCGGACCCGAGGAACGGGCCGCCGTTCTGCGGCAGGAACGGCAGCGGGTCGAGCACCTCGAGCTCCCCTCCCGCCTCGGCCGACACCGCCTCGCGGATGCCGTCGAGCGGCAGGGAGACGCTGCGCAGGAAGACCCGGCCGATGCCGCGGCCGAGGAGCTTCTCCTGGTAGAACGCCAGGGAGGTGTAGACCTCGCGGCGGACGTCGGCCAGCGGATCGCTTCCCGCGGCCGCCGACACGTGCGGTTTGCAGCGATAGAAGATCACGTCGGTGTCGCGCAGGATCAGCACCGACAGGTAGTGCCGCGTCACGTTGAGGACCAGCGAATCCTTGTCCGGCAGCTTCCGCTCCGCGAAGCGCGGGCGGAAGAGGTTGTAGAGCTCGAAGGTGCTGAGGCTCACGAGACCCGGCCAGTAGCCGCAGTCGGCGAGCATCCCCTCGTACTGCTCCACGACGTCCGAATGCACGAAGGAGGCCAGGACCGTCGCCGCCGAGGCGCCCGGGCGGGCCGTGCCGCCGTTGAGGATCATCAGGTCCATCTCCGCCTCTTCGGGCTTGAAGGGGAGGGACTTGGCCATGCGGAAGCGCACCAGCTCGGTCAGCTCCCTCCGGGTCTTCGGGAGGGTGGCGAAGCCCAGAAGGGCCACGCGCGCCACGTCGTCCGGGAGCAGGACCGAGATGCGGTGGTCCCTCGAGTCCAGCTGGTGCAGGACCTCCTTCACGGCCGCCGAGACCGCGCCCGTATCGAGGATGTTCGGTTTGGTCAGCGAGACCTCGATCGCCCCGTCGGGGATCGGGCGGCTCTGGATGGCGTCCAGCTTCATCCTGCCGCTCTTGCCGATGGCGCCCATGCGGACGGCGGTGACCCGGTCGGGAGCGATCTCGATCGACACGAGCGGATAGCGCGGCGGGAGCGGATCGGGGCCGATCCTGTCGAACAGGTCCGAGAACTGCCGTTTCAGATCTCCGATCGCCATGCCACCTTCCGCGTCGCTACTCGACGAAGGTCACCTTGTTGATCTCGCGCAGGGTCGTCTTGCCTTCCAGGACTCGCTGCACCGCCGCCTCGCGCATGAAGGTCATCCCCTCTTCCTTGGCCGCCCGCTTGATCTCCGCCGCCGATTTCCGGTCCAGGATCAGCTCGCGGATCCGGTCGCTCATGTCCAGGATCTCGGCGATCGCCATGCGGCCCATGTAGCCGGTGCCGTTGCAGTCGATGCACCCCTTCCCCTCGTAGAACACATGATCGGCGTACTTCTTGCCGCTGATGCCCGACTCGTCGAGCTGCTTCGCATCGTGGCGCACCTCGACCCGGCAGCGCGGGCAGATGTTGCGCACCAGGCGCTGCGCCACGACGCAGTTGAGGGCGGACACGAAGTTGTACGGCTCGACCTTCATGTTCAGGAAGCGCCCCAGGACGTCCACGACGTTGTTGGCGTGCACGGTGGTGAACACCAGGTGGCCGGTGAGGGCGGACTGGATCGCGATCTGGGCCGTCTCCTCGTCTCGGATCTCTCCGACCATGATCTTGTCGGGGTCGTGCCGCAGGATCGACCGCAGGCCGCGGGCGAAGGTCAGCCCCTTCTTCTCGTTCACCGGGATCTGAGTGATGCCGGGCAGCTGGTACTCGACCGGGTCCTCGATGGTGATGATCTTGTCCTCGCTCGAGCGGATCTCCGAGAGCGCGGCGTACAGCGTGGTCGTCTTGCCCGAGCCGGTCGGGCCGGTGACCAGCACCATGCCGTACGGCTCGCGGATGAACTTGCGGAGCTTCTTCAGATCGTCCGGCATGAACCCGAGGACGTCCAGGCGCAGCTCGGCGAACTCCTCGTTCACCGACTCCTTGTCCAGGATGCGGATGACGGCGTCCTCGCCGTGCACCGACGGCATGATCGACACGCGGAAGTCGATGGCGCGCCCCTTGATCTTCAGCTTGAA
>DATNEZ010000313.1:0-13627 GCA_035606645.1 Binatia bacterium | reverse complement strand
CGTGAGGCTGGACGGCTCGGAATCACGCGACCTGGACTCGACTCCGGGGACGAACGACGACATCGCGGCGTACGAGTGGTACGAGAACTACGGCTCGTCGACGCAAACCCTCCTCGGCGCAGGGCAGGTGCTCACGACCATGCTGCCGGTTGGTCTCCACGCGGTCTCCCTGCGGGTGACCGACTCCCAGGGGTTGAAGGACGTGACGACGCGAACCGTCGCCGTCGTGGACACCAGGTCCCCATCGCTGACGCTGAAGGTCAGCCCGCCGACGCTCTGGCCTCCGGACCATCGCATGGTGCCCGTGCAGGTCACCTGGCAGGTCCACGACCTGTGCGATACGGCGGCCGGCGCGGTGCTGATCTCGGCGACGAGCAGCGAGCCGGACGATGCACCGGGGGGCGGTGACGGCAGCACCACGAAGGACATCCAGGGGGCTCTCGCCGGCACTGCCGTGACGACGCTGCGGCTGCGCGCCGAGCGCGCTGCCGGGGGGCCGGGTCGGAACTACGTCCTGACGTATCAGGCCAGGGATGCGTCGGGGAACACCGTGTCGACGATCGCGGTCGTGACCGTGCCGCGCGAGCTGGTCAAGAAAGCCGATGCATCGTCACCGAAGTCCCCGACCGTCAGAAAGACTCGATCCCGCACGGAACCGTCAGGCGACCCGCCGGCTTGATCTGCCTTCGACGGCTGTCCTATGATGGCGCGCCTGTCGAGCCCAGAATTTCGCGCAGACCATCCGCGTTCTCCCGCCGAGGGTGGTTCGACGCTCCGGATTGACGCCGCCAGACAAGAACGCGGTGGGGAGGCATTCGTGCTGGAAGCCCTGCGACAGACCGATCCCGAGGTGGCGGCCGCGCTGGAGGCGGAGATCCTCCGTCAGGCCGATACCCTCGTCCTGATCGCCTCCGAGAACTTCGCCTCGCGGGCCGTGCTCGAGGCGATGGGCTCGGTGTTCACCAACAAGTACGCGGAGGGGTATCCGGGCCGCAGGTACTACGGCGGATGCGAGCACTCGGACACCGTCGAGCGCCTCGCCATCGACCGCGCGAAGGCGATCTTCGGGGCGGAGCACGCGAACGTCCAGCCCCATTCCGGCTCGCAGGCCAACATGGCGGTGTACATCGCGGCGCTGAAGCCCGGCGACACGATCCTCGGAATGGACCTGGCGCACGGGGGGCACCTGACGCACGGCCACCCGCTCAACTTCTCCGGAAGGTATTTCAAGATCGTGCCGTACGGCGTGAGCCGCGACACCGAGCTCCTGGACTACGACGGGATGGAGCGCCTGGCCCGCGAGCACCGCCCGAAGATGATCGTGGCCGGGGCCAGCGCCTACTCGCGCGTCATCGACTATCCGCGCATCCGGCGGATCGCCGACGAGGTCGGCGCGCTGGTCATGGCCGACATCGCCCACGTCGCCGGGCTGATCGCTGCCGGCGTCCACCCCAACCCGGTGCCCCACGCCGACTACGTCACCACCACGACGCACAAGACGCTGCGCGGACCGCGCGGCGCCCTCGTCCTGTGCCGGGAGCGGCACGCCAAGGCCATCGACAGCGCCGTGTTCCCCGGGACGCAGGGCGGGCCGCTGGTGCACATGATCGCGGCCAAGGCGGTCGCGTTCAAGGAGGCCATGGGCGAGGGCTTCCGCCGGGACCAGGCGCGGACCGTCGAGAACGCGGCGCGCCTGGCGGCCCTCCTGACGGAGGGAGGGCTGCGGATCGTCTCGGGCGGCACCGAGACGCACCTGTTCCTCGTCGACCTGCGGCCGAAGAAGCTGACCGGCCGCACGGCGGAACAGCGCCTCGAGAAGGTGGGGATCGCGCTCAACAAGAACGCCATCCCGTTCGATCCCGAGAAGCCGATGATCAGCAGCGGCGTGCGCATCGGCACTCCCGCGGTCACCAGCCGCGGGATGGGCCCGTCCCAGATGGAGGAGATCTCCCGGTTGATCCTGGAGACGCTCGCCGAGGAGCCGGACGCGGCGCGCATGACCCGCATCCGGGAGGGCGTGTCCGCCCTCTGCCGCGCCTTCCCGATCTACGACTGGCTGCCGGGCGGGGGACCGCGAGCGGCGTCGCCGCGCGGGTCCTCCTGAGGAACGGAGGCCGGGCCTCGGCATGGCGCAGCGTCCTGATCCCGAGCGCGCGATCTACCTCGTCGACGGCAGCAACAACCTGTACCGGGCGTTCTTCGCCATCCGCGGGCTGAGCAACAGCAAAGGACTTCCGACCAACGCGATCTTCGGCTTCACGTCCATGCTCCGCAAGCTGCTGCGCGAGCACCAGCCGAGGTACCTGGCGGTCGCCTTCGATCTCGCCGGCCCCACCTTCCGCCACGAGGCCTACGCCGACTACAAGGCGAACCGCCCGGAGACCCCGCAGGACCTCATCGCGCAGATCCCCTTCGTCAAGCAGGTCTGCGGGATCCTGGGCGTCCGCGTGATCGAGAGCGCGGGATACGAGGCGGATGACCTCATCGCGACCCTGACCGAGCGCGGCCGGAAGGACGGACGGCCGATCGTCATCGTGGCCACCGACAAGGACCTGCTGCAGCTGGTGGGGGAGGGGGTCGTGGTCTACAACCCGGTCCACGACGAGCTCCTGGACGACGACGGGGTCGAGCGCGTGTTCGGCGTCAAGCCGTCGCAGGTGCGCGACGTGCTGGCGCTCTGCGGCGACGCCTCGGACAACATCCCGGGCGTCCCGGGGATCGGGGAGAAGGGGGCCAAGGACCTGAACCGCCAGTTCGGCGATCTGGAGGGCGTGCTGCGGGCCAGGGACACGCTGTCCCGCAAGAGCTACAGGGAGGGGCTGCAGAAGCACGAGCAGGACGCGCGGCTGAGCCGCGACCTGGCCACCCTGCGCTACGACGTTCCGGGCGACTGGGATTTCGACTCCCTGCGGGTGAAGCCGCCCGATTCCGAGGCGGCCCGGCGGATCTTCCTCGATCTGGAGTTCGGCGCCCTGGCGCGCGAGTTCGCGGCGCCGGTCGCCGCCCGTCCCGTGGCCGCGACCCTGGTCCTGGACGCCGATGGACTCGAGAAGGCCGTCGCCAGCCTGCGGAGCGGAGGGACGCTGGCCTTCAACCTGGAGCGGGACCACCGGGAGCCGATGCGGGCGTCGCTGGTGGGGATCGCCCTGGCCGGACCCGGAGGGGAGAGCCACTACGTGCCGATGGGACACCGACACCTGGGGACCCCCGCTCCGATCGACGCCGGTATCGTGCAGCGCCTGCTGCGACCCCTCTTCGAAGACCCGGAGGTGCGCCGGGCCGGGCACAACGTGAAGAGCGACGAGGTGCTCCTGCGCCGCCTCGGCTGGCCGGTCCCATCGGTGGAGTTCGACACCATGCTGGCCAGCTACCTCCTGAATCCCTCGCGGCGCAGCCACGCGCTCGAAGCGGTGGCCCAGGAGATCAGCGGCCTGGCGGTCCCCTCGTACGAGTCGGTCCTGGGCCAGGGCGCCCGAAGCCTCCCGCTGCCCGACCTGGACGTCGAGCGTGCCTCGGCGCTGGCGTGCGAGCGGGTGGGGGCGGTCCTCGCCTTGCGCGGGCCGCTCGAGCAGGGCCTCAGGGACGAGGGCCTCCTCGGCCTGTTCAACGACCTGGAGCTGCCGCTCGCCTCCGTCCTGGCGGAGATGGAGCGTGTCGGCGTGCGCATCGACACGCCGTTCCTCGCCTCCCTGTCCGCCGAGTGGGAGGGCCGGCTTGCGGGCCTGACGGTGGAGATCCACGCCCTCGCGGGCGGGGAGTTCAACATCAACTCGCCGCGGCAGCTCGGGGAGATCCTGTTCGAGACGCTGAAGCTGACCCCCGGCCGCAAGACCCAGAAGACGCGCTCCTTCTCGACGAGCGTCGAGATCCTCGAGGAGCTGGCGGAGGAGCACGAGCTGCCGCGGAAGATCCTGGACTACCGGAGCCTGCAGAAGCTCAAGTCGACGTACGTGGACAGCCTGCCCGCGCTCATCAACCCCGAGACCGGCCGGGTGCACACCTCGTTCAACCAGGCGGTCGCGGCGACGGGGCGGCTCAGCAGCAGCGATCCCAATCTCCAGAACATCCCGGTCCGGACCGAGCAGGGCCGCCAGATACGGCGCGCCTTCGTAACCGAGCCGGGATGCGTTCTCCTGTCCGCCGACTATTCCCAGATCGAGCTGCGCGTGCTGGCCCATCTCTGCGGCGACCCCGCTCTGGTCGAGGCCTTCCGCGCGGGGGAGGACATCCATCGCCGCACCGCGGCGGAGGTCTTCGGGGTGCCGCTCGACCAGGTCGGCGAGGAGATGCGCCGGCGGGCGAAGGTGGTGAATTTCGGCATCCTCTACGGCATGGGCTCGCAGCGCCTGGCCCGCGAGCAGGGGATCCCCCAGAAGGAGGCGGGGGAGTTCATCGAGGCCTACTTCAAGCGGCTCCCCAGGGTGAAGCAGTACCTCGATGCGACGTCCGCCCAGGCCGAATCCGAGGGCCGCGTCCGGACGATCCTGCAGCGCGTCCGTTACTTTCCCGAAATCCAGGGGGGAGACCGCAATGCCCGGCAGCAGGCGCTGCGGGCGGCGGTCAACACCACCATCCAGGGGAGCGCCGCCGACCTCATCAAGCTGGCCATGGTCGCGCTCTCCCGCAGCCTCAAGGAGGCGGGGAGCGCGTCCCGCATGACCCTCCAGGTGCACGACGAGCTGGTCCTGGAGGTGCCCCGGGAGGACCTCGCGGCGACGGCCGCCACGGTCCGCCGTGTCATGGAGGGGGTCTACCCGCTGGCCGTTCCGCTGGTGGCCGACCTCAAGGCGGGCCCCAACTGGCTGGACATGAAGCGCCTCGAATCCAAAGATTGAAATCGGACGTCCCCGCGGGACCGGAGAACGGCCCGGCGTTGCGCGGGAATTCGCTGCAACCTAGATTGCGGATGCGACCGGTGCGGCGCGCCGCCCCACCACGCTTGGACAGGCCGGATGCCTGAACCGACCCACATTCTCATCGTCGACGACGACAAGGCGATTCGCGACGTCCTGTACGAGAGCCTGTCGGACAGCGGCTACCGCTGCGACACGGCCTGCGACGGCGCGGAAGGCCTCGAGAAGCTGAAATCGAACGGTTTCGAGCTGGTGGTCAGCGACATCGACATGCCGGCCCTGGACGGCGTCGCCCTCCTGCAGGAGATCAAGCGGCTGCGTCCCGACACCGAGATCATCATGCTCACGGGTGTCGTGGACGTCGACACGGCCATCCAGTCGATGCGGCTGGGGGCCTCGGACTACCTGACCAAGCCGTTCAATCTCACCGAGGTGAGGATCACGGTCGAGAGGGCCCTGGAGAAGCAGCGCCTCGTCCGGGAGAACCGCGAGTACCAGAAGAACCTCGAGGCCAAGGTCCGCGAGCGCACCGCCGAGCTGAGCCGGAAGAGCGGCGAGATCGAGGATCTCTTCCACCGCCTGAACGACTCCTACCAGACCACGCTGGAGGCCCTGGCGACCGCCCTGGACACGCGCGACACGGAGACCCTGGGCCATTCGCTGCGGGTCGCCTCGTACACCGCCGCCGTCGCCCGCAGCATGGGAGTGGTCGATCCGGAGCTGACCGACATCTATCGCGGCGCCCTGCTTCACGACGTCGGCAAGATCGGCATTCCCGACGCGATCCTGCGCAAGCCGGGGAAGCTCACCACCGAGGAATGGGTGGAGATGCGGCGGCATCCCGAGATCGGCTACCGCATCCTGCAGGGGATCAACTTCCTGGAGGCGTCGCGGGAGGTCGTCCTCAGCCACCAGGAGTGTTACGACGGGTCGGGCTACCCCCGCGGGCTCAAGGGGAAGGAGATCCCCCTGGGCGCCCGCATCTTCGCCGTGGTGGACACGCTCGACGCCATGACCAGCGACCGGCCGTACCGCAAGGCGCTGTCGCAGCAGGCGGCCCGGGAGGAGATCCGCAAGTTCAGCGGGACCCAGTTCGATCCGGACGTCGTGCAAGCCTTCCTCGCCATCCCGGAGGACGAGTGGATGACGATCCACCGCAAGGTCATGCAGGACGTGATGGCGCGCACCCAGGCGCGCTTCTAGGGACGGGCGGATTTCCCGGGAACCTGGGCGACCAGCAGGGCCAGGTCGTGCTCCAGGCTGGTCCTGGGGCTCTCGACGATCCGGCCGATCTCCCGCCCCTCCGCCCTGAGCACGATGGTCGGGACCCGCTCGATCGACCCGCGCCGCGCGAGCCGCGCGGGCTTCGTCTTGGTCCGATCCAGGGCGAAATACCGGACCCGCAGTCCAGGGAGCGAGGCGCGGTCGAGGATCTTCACCAGGCGCGGCAGCTCCCTGCGGCTGTCGCCGCACCAGCTGCCGAAATACACGTCGAGATCCGCGGGGCCCCTCAGGGTGGCGAGGGCCTGGAGATCGTCCGGGGCCGGCTCGTACGCATCGTAGTCCTTCGTCCACGACTCCGTGATGGACGGCAGGGCGGAGGGGCGCACCTTCCCGAGCAGGACCTCCTCGGCGCTGCGCGCGGACACCGCGGCGGCGGCCAGGATGACAACGAACAGGAGGGCGCGTCGAATCGAGGCTCGCATGCAGGCTCCCGCGGAGGATCATCCGACGGCGGCCGCGTAATGTCAATCCGGGCGGGCGCGCCGTCATGGCTCCGGCGCCGTTGCTTGACGGAGCGATCTCCGTCTGTTACATTGCCATCGGTTCGTTCTTGCGGAGGATCTCGATGTCGAGCCGCATGCGACATGCTCCCGTGCCGTTGGCAGCGGCGCTCCTGTTCGCCTCCCTGGCCCTCGGGGACACGGTCAGGCCGCCCGCCGAGGCCACGAACGGCCGCGCCCCGGCTGCGTCGCAGGAGGACCCGGTCCTGGCCAGGATCCTCCGGGAATTCGATCAGGCGCAGCGGGACACGTCGACCCTGATCGCCGGGTTCACGGAGAAGAAGGACCTGAAGCTCCTGGCCAAGCCGGTGGTCTCGCGGGGCGAGCTCTACTACAACCGCCCCAACCAGGTCCGCTGGGAGTACCTGGAGCCCGACAAGAAGATCTTCGTGATCACCGAGGAACGGTACATGGCCTACTACCCGGCCCTGAAGCGGGCGGAAGAGGTCCCCATCAAGAAGTTCATCGGCAAGCGGCTCTTCCGCTTCATCGGCCTCGGCCAGTCGATCGACGAGCTGGGGAAGTACTACGAGTTCCAGCTCGCCGCGCGGAACGATCTGAAGGACACCCACCTCCTGGTGCTGGTCCCGCGCAAGAAGAAGCTGCGCGATCGGGTCGCGGAGATGAAGATCTGGGTGGATGACGCCACCCACCTGCCGCGGCAGCTGCAGTACGTCGAGGCGGATGGGGACACGACCCTCCTGACTTTCCACGACCTGCGCTCGAACGTGGACGTGGCGGCCGCCCGGTTCCGCCTGGAGCTTCCCAAGGACGTCGTGGTGTCCGACTCGTTCAACGGATTCTCGCTGGGCGAGCAGAGCTTCTAGGCGGACACCCGGACCGCAAATCCCGGCCTCGCGAACAAAAAAAGAGCCCCTCGCAACGCGAGGGGCTCTGTGTTTCCCGAACGACGGCGACTCGATCCGTGCGGCCGGCGATGCTGCAGCCGGCCGCGGCGAATCAGTACATGTCCCCGCCGCCCATGCGCGGTCCGCCGGCGGCCGGGGCCTTGTCCTTCTCCGGAATGTCGTGGATCAGGGCCTCGGTGGTCAGCATCAGCGCGGCGATGCTGGCCGCGTTCTGCAGGGCCGAGCGCACGACCTTGGTCGGGTCGATGATGCCGGCGTCGAACATCTCGACCCACTTTCCGGTGTAGGCGTCGAAGCCGATGGAGGCCTTCTCCTTCTCCTTCGCCTGCGCGACGATGATGGAGCCCTCGTAGCCGGCATTGATGGAAATCTGCCGGATCGGCTCCTCCAGCGCCCTGCGGACGATGTTGATGCCGGTCTGGACGTCCTCGGCCTTCTCCTTCAGTTTCTCCAGGCCAGCCACGGAGCGCAGAAGCGCGATGCCGCCGCCGGGGACGATCCCCTCCTCGACGGCCGCCTTGGTGGCGTGCATCGCGTCCTCGACGCGCGACTTCTTTTCCTTCATCTCGGTCTCGGTGGCCGCGCCGACCTTGATGATGGCCACGCCGCCGACCAGCTTCGCGAGCCTCTCCTGCAGCTTCTCGCGATCGTAGTCGGAGGTCGTCTCCTCGATCTGGGCCCGGATCTGCTTCACCCGGCCTTCGATGTCGGCGCGCTTCCCCTTGCCCTCGACGATGGTCGTGTTGTCCTTGTCGGCCGTGATCTTCTTGGCCTGGCCGAGGTCCTCGATCTTGACGTTCTCCAGCTTGATCCCGAGGTCCTCGGTGATGCACTTGCCGCCGGTCAGGATGGCGATGTCCTCGAGCATCGCCTTGCGGCGATCCCCGAAGCCCGGGGCCTTGACGGCACAGACCTGCAGCGTGCCGCGCAGCTTGTTGACGACCAGGGTGGCCAGCGCCTCGCCCTCGACGTCCTCCGCGATGATCAGGAGCGGACGGCCGCTCTTGGCCACCTGCTCGAGAAGCGGCAGGAGGTCGCGCATGTTGGAGACCTTCTTCTCGTTGATGAGGATGTACGGGTTCTCCACCACGCACTCCATGCGCTCGGCGTCGGTGACGAAGTACGGGCTCAGGTAGCCCCGGTCGAACTGCATCCCCTCGACGATCTCGAGGGAGGTCTCGAGGCCCTTCGCCTCTTCCACCGTGATGACGCCGTCCTTGCCGACCTTCTCCATCGCCTGGGCGATGATCTCGCCGATGGTCTCGTCGTTGTTGGCGGAGATGGTGCCGACCTGGGCGATCGCCTTGCCGCTGACCGGCTTGGAGAGCTTCTTGATGTCCTCGATCGCCTTCTCGACCGCCTTCTCGATGCCCTTCTTCAGGTCCATCGGGTTGGCGCCCGCGGTGACCGCCTTCACGCCCTCGCGATAGATGGCCTGGGCGAGGACCGTCGCGGTGGTCGTGCCGTCGCCGGCGACCTCGGACGTCTTGCTGGCGACCTCACGGACCAGCTGGGCCCCCATGTTCTCCTTGGGGTCCTCGAGCTCGATCTCCTTCGCCACGGTGACGCCGTCCTTGGTGCTGGTCGGGGAGCCGAACTTCTTCTCGAGAACCACGTTGCGGCCCCGCGGGCCCAGCGTGACCTTCACGGCCTCGGCGAGCTTGTTCACTCCGCGGAGAATGGCCTGCCGGCAATCCTCCGAATAAATGATGTCCTTGGCTGGCATGTTGGAAATACCTCCTTAGGGTTTATGGACTGCAAGGCGACGGGGCCAGGCCCCTTTTCAGCCGATCACTCCGAGGACTTCCTCTTCCCGGACGATGACGTGCTCCACGTCCTCGATCTTGATCTCGGTCCCGGCGTACTTGCCGATCAGGACCCGATCGCCGACCTTGACCTCGAGCGGGATCCGCTTGCCGTTGTCGTCGAGACGGCCGGCCCCGATCGCGACCACCTTCCCCTCGAGCGGCTTCTCCTTGGCGGTGTCCGGGATGATGATGCCGCCCTTGACCTTCTCCTCGGCCTCCACCCTCTTTACAAGGATGCGGTCGTGCAGAGGCTTCACTTTCATTGAATCTCCTCCTGCTGGGTTTTGACCCTGGGTTGGACCGGGTCTGCGACTTTATGTTGATGAACCGGCTTTGCTAGCACTCAATGCAACCGAGTGCTAATCATAGCCGGAGCCCACGGGCGTGTCAATAGCCTGGTGCGGCTCCTCGGCCCTATACTGGTTGGCGAGAATCGCCGGTGCCCAGGACGCTGGGCGGGGAGATGAGGTGGGAATGACCCAGGAACGGCCCCTCGTCGAGGTCATCCGATCGATCATCCAGAGGACCTATGACCTCACCCAGGTCATCGGCGAGGTTGGTCCCTATATCGTTGGTGATCAGGGCTTTAGGAGCCTCTACGGGGGGGCGCTGGATCCCTCCGGAGCGGCGGGGGCCAGGCTCCTGGTCCGATACTCCGGCGACCATGTCCGGGCGGTCGTCTACTACCCGGACGCCCTGGTCCGCCACCTGGAGAGGTTCAATCCCGTCGAGGGCCTGGGGGACATCAACATCGTCCCCTTCGCGGTCCTGGTCGAGGAGATCGATCACCTCCTGACCGTCGCCAGTCGCGCCGTCGAAGGGAGGAGCGTGACGCTCCTCGAGCTGGAGCATCACGCCAACGTGACCAAGTACCTCACGGTCCTGCATTTTCTGGGGAAGCAGACCGGTCGTCGCAGGGTGGACGAGGGACTGAAACAGTGGGCGCGCCACCACCTGTTCGAGAGGTACTCCGGGAAGGACGGAGCGGAGGAGGCGCGCTACCGGGAGGCGGCGCGGCTCGCCTGGCGTTACCTGAAGCGCCTGGAGACCCTGTCCATCGAGAAGCGCCGGGCCGAGATCCGGAATTTCCACCGGCGGCCGTTCACGGAGAACCTGCACCAGGCCGACATGAACTGAGGCTGGTGCGGGACGGCCCGGTGGCGGGCCCCCCCGATCAGTGCTGGGTGACGGAGGATGGGGAGGCGGGGAGAGCGGCCAGCTCCTGCGCCTGCGGGAAAAGGTCCAGCGCCTTCAGGAGCTGCAGATCGATTTCTGCGTGCACCTTGTAGGACTCTTCCAGCCCCCAGAGCGCCAGCACGATCGCTTCCTTGATCTCCCCCCGCAGCCGGTCCCCGTTCGCTTCGATGTCCTCGGGGGTCCATTTCACCTTGCGGGCCTTCAGGAAGTCCTGGAACTCCTGGACCACGGCGGGCGTGACTTCGAAGGCCCGCGGCATTCCCTTGTGCCTGGAATTGAAGTCCACGGCGAAGTGGAAGAACATCTGGGCCCGCTCGAGCTGGTCGATGAAGGGCGGGGTCGGATCGGTCACCACGACGTCGGGGCGGATCCCCCCGCCGCCGTAGACCGTGCGTCCCGCATCCGTGCGCCGGATGTCCTTCGAGAGGCTGATCAGCTCCTGGTCGCTTTCCTCGTGCGACAGGTAGTCCTCCAGGGAATTGTAGTCGCGCTGGATCAGGCGCCCGCTCGGGGTGTAGTAGCGCGCCGTGGTGAGCGCCAGGGCGGCGTCCTGGCTCAGCGGGTAGACCGTCTGCACCAGCCCCTTGCCCCAGGTGGTCTCGCCCACGATCAGGCCGCGATCGTGATCCTGGATCGCGCCGGCGACGATCTCGGACGCGCTGGCGCTGAACTTGTCGACCAGCACGACGAGCGGCTGATCGATCCGGTTGCCGGCGCCCGTCGCCCTGTATTCCTGGTCGGCGCCGCTGATCCGGCCGTGGGTGTACACGATGAGCTGGTCCTTCCGCAGGAAGCGATCGGCGACCCGGACCGCCTGCTCGAGCAGCCCGCCCGGATTGCGCCGCAGATCCAGGATGAGCCGCGTCATGCCCTGCTTCTGCATCGCGCGGACCCTCTCCTCGAGCTCCCGGTCGGTCGTGCGCGTGAAATTCTCGATCTTCACGTAGCCGACGCCCGGCCTCACCATGAACGACTGGCGGATGCTGTTGGTGGGGATGTCGTCGCGCGTGATCGTGAAATGCAGGACCTCGGTGTCGCCCGGGCGGGTGATCGTGATGGTCACGCGCGTCCCCTTGGGGCCTTTCAACCGACGCAGCGCGTCGTCGATCGTCATGTCGAGCGTGTCCACGCCCTCGATCTGGGAAATGATGTCGCCGGCGCGAATGCCGGCGTTCCACGCGGGCGTCCCCTCCAGGGGGGAAATGACAGTCAGCGGCTTGTCATTGGACGGCTTCGAGATCACGATCCCGAGCCCGGAGAAGCTGCCCTGCTGCTCCTCGATCATGTGCTTGTAGTCGTCGGGGTCGAGGTAGTTGGAGTGCGGGTCCATGGTCCGGAGCATGCCGCGGATCGAGCCTTCGATCGCCACGCGTGAATCGACGGCGTCGGCCGCCCGCGCCTGCACCAGGCTGAGCAGGTGGGTGTAGGTCGAGAGCTGCTCGCCCGTCTTCTCAGAAACGGTGGAGGCCCGGCCTCCGAGCAGCCCGCCGGCGAGCCCGCCGGCGATGATGAAAGCCAATCCTCCCAGAACCGTTTTCCGGCGCACCCGCGTCTCCATCATGGCACTGTGGACAAATTATAGTGCCCGATCCGCCGCATGTAAAGAAACGACGCAAATACAGGACTTAATCCCGGTGGCTCAGGCGCCTGCCGGCCGCCTGACGGGCCCGGGTACGCGCCCGAATACCCGGACGCACTCCTGGTGCTAAGATGTCGCCTCCGGCGCCCGGCACGCGGGCTCGATGCCGCGCCGGTCGCGGGAGGCGCGATGTTCGGCTCGATTGGCGGTCCGGAGCTTCTGGTCATCTTCGCCATCGCCCTCCTCATTTTCGGTCCAAAGCGGCTCTCGGAGCTCGGGCGCACGCTCGGCAAAGGCATCGCGGAGTTCCGCAAGGCCGCCACCGAAATGCGCGACACCCTCGACGCCGAGGTGGCCCGGGCGGAGCTCAAGCCTTCCGGGGAGCCGGCGGCCGACGGCCCGCCCGCGAAGCCGGTCGAGACACCGGCAGACGATGCCCAACCGCGGGACGAGCGCACCTGACCTTCCCACCATGAGCTTCCTGGAGCATCTGGAAGAGCTCCGGAAGCGGCTGCTGCGGTCGGTCCTCGCGATCGCGGTCGCCTTCGCCCTTTCGCTCGCCTACTCGCGGCAGATCCTGGACTTCTTCCTGGCCCCCATCAGGCCCTTGCTCGGGGATCAGAAGCCGGTCTTCCTCGAGCTGGCCGAGCCGTTCCTCCTCTACATGAAGGTGTCCTTCCTGGTGGCGCTGTTCGTCGCGTCTCCGTTCGTGCTGTACCAGGTCTGGGCCTTCATCCGGCCCGGGCTCTACCCGGGAGAGCGGCACTACGCCCTGCCGTTCGTGGTGTTCGCCACGGTGTTCTTCCTGGCCGGCGGGGCGTTCGGCTACTACGTGGGCTTCCCCGCGGCCTGCCGGTTTCTCCTGGGAGTGGCGGAGGGGTTCACGCCGGCGCTGCGCATCAGCAGCCTGTTCACCTTCGAGAGCAAGATCGTGCTGGGGATGGGGCTGGTGTTCGAGCTGCCGACGGTGATCTATTTCCTGGCGAGGCTGAGGCTGATCACCGCCGGGTTCCTGTGGCACAACCTGAAATACGCCGTCCTGATCATCTTCATCGTCGCCGCCCTGATCACCCCCACGCCCGACGTCGTGACCCAGTGCCTGTTCGCCGGCCCGATGATCGTCCTGTATCTCATCGGCATTCTCGTGGCCCACGTCTTCGGGCGGGAGCCCGCCCCGCGGCCGGGCGCCGAAGAGAAGTGACCCCGGCCCGCGGAGGCTCCGGGGATCTGCCCGCAGGCCTGCCGCCGGACTGCGTCGCGGTCCGTTCCGCGGCGGGCCAGTGGATCGCCCGGCGCGCGTGCGCCGCGGCGATAGGGCGGGGAGAGGCGGACTTCATCCTGTCCGGATCGGGAACGCGGGGGACGGCCCCCGGCTCGGGTCGCGGGCCCGTGGCGCGGATCACGCTGGAAGATGTTGCCGCGATCGGGAAGCGTGCGCTGCACGGGGGGCTTCTCGGACCCCTTCTGGGCGGACTCTACCTGGGCCGCGGTCGCGCCCTCGACCAGCTGCGCGCCTCGGTCCGCCTGGCGCAGTCCG
>DATNEZ010000300.1:0-4230 GCA_035606645.1 Binatia bacterium | reverse complement strand
GGCCATCCCCACCAGGATGGCGGCGATGCTCACTCCCTGCCAGAAGCTGATCCGTTCCCCTAGAGCGAAACGCGCGAACACCACCGTGACGGCCGGGTACGCGCCGCTCAGCGGCGTTGTCAGGGAGACCGGACCGTAGCGCGTCGCCACGATGAACCCGACGTCCCCCCCCGCCAGCATCAGCATCGGGATGGCCGCTCGCCTCCACTCCCGGGGATCGGCCGCCCCCTGCCTGCCGCGCACCAGGCCGTACAGCCCGAGCGTCGCCAGGGCTCCGACGAGGGCGAAGACCAGGACGTTCGCCTCGTCGGCTCCGGGCAGGCCATAGATGACCTTCAGCAGCGTGGAGGAGGTACCCCACAAGATCAGCGCGCCGAACGACGGGAGAATCCATCGGCTGCTCGTGGGCCCCGCCCCCGGCCTGGCCGGGGCGTACGACAGTCCGATGCATCCTCCCAGCACCAGGACCAGGCCGGCGTACTGCAGGTACGTGAGCTGCTCGTGCAGGAAGAAACGCGCGAACACGATCGTCAGCGCGGGATAGGCGGCGCTCAGCGTCCCGACAATGGCGATCGGCCCGTGCACGATCGCGAAGAAATAGAGGATCCAGGCCGTTCCATCGAGGATGTAGGCCAGGACGCAGGTGCGCGAGAAGGCCGAACCCACCAACGGCAGGAGTGCCGTCTCCTGAAACAGCGCGAAGTACGAGAGATTCAGGATCGTCTTGGCCGCCACGAAGTAAAGACAGAAGCGGGCGGGCGGCACTTCTGAGATATATTTCTTGACCAGGCCCTGGCCGATCCCGTAGAGAAACAGGCTCACCAGTGTCGGTACCAGCCAGATGGCCATGACGCGGTCCGTTGCCTCGCTCGGCGGCAGGAAAAGAGGGGCATCTTAGCAGCGGATGGATCACGATGAGAAGGGATCGAGCCGTTTTGACGAGCTTCTGCAGCTCCTGACCGCCCGTCGGCAGGAGACCGAGGCCCGCTACAAGCAGGCTCTGGCGCAGCAGCTCAGCGGATCGGCGGCGGGTGACAGCGAGGGCGTGCACGGCTGGAAGGCCAGCCGCGAGGGGGGGGCCGACCTCGAGGTCCTGCAGACCCTCGATCGCACCCTCAAGCAGATCGATACGGCGCTTGCCCGCCTCCATGCCGGCCAGTACGGGTTGTGCTCGTCCTGCTCAGGGACGATTCCCCTGGCGCGCCTGCGCGCCGTCCCCTTCGCCACCCAGTGCGTTCCCTGCCAGACCCGGCGCGAGCAGGTTCCCCGTTGAGCGAGTCCGCCACCAGCCACCAGTTCAAGGCGAGGGCCGGCCTGGTGTCGGTCATGGCCCTGATCTACGCGTCGGGTTGCGGCGGGCCGTACGGAACGGAGGACTACGTCGCCCAGACCGGGCCGGGCCTGATGATCCTCCTGCTGTTCGTCGCCCCCTGGCTGTGGGGAGTCCCCATGGCCCTGGCCACCGCCGAGCTCGCCTGCATGCGCCCTGTCGAAGGGGGTTATTACCGCTGGGTGCGGGAGATCTTCGGCGACTTCTGGGGATTCCAGGTCGGGGGCTGGACGATCATCGCGTCTCTTCTCGACAACGCCCTCTACCCTGTCCTGTTCGGCAAGGCGCTCCTGTACTGGTTCCCCGACCTGCCGTTCTGGCAGCAGGGGCTCGCGGCGGTCGGGTTCGTCCTCGTCCTGACCTTCGTCAATTACCGGGGCATCCAGATCGTCGGGGCGACCTCGGTGTTCCTGACTCTGTTCCTGATCGCACCGCTGATCTGGATCGTCGGGGCGGGGCTTTTGAACGCCCGGTTCAATCCGATCGTGCCGTTCCGCGCCCCCGGCGTCGACGGCCTCGAGGGATTCGGCGCCGGCATCGCGCTGGTCATGTGGCTGTATTCGGGCATGAGCGAGATCAGCACCGCCGCCGAGGAGATCCGGCGCCCCGAGCGCACCATCCCGCTGGCGCTTCTGCTCGTCGTCCCGGTCATCATCCTGAGCTACACCGTCCCCGTGATCGCCGGACTGACGTCGATCGGCGGCTGGCAGGGCTGGAACTCGGGCCAGTTCGCGGTGATCGGCGAGCTCCTCGGAGGGAAGACGCTCGGGACCTGGGCGTTTCTCGGCAGCGTCGCGGGCTACATGGTGATCTTCCTGGCCTACATGGTCTGGTACTCGCGCCTGACCTGGGCCATGGCCGAGGACGGCTCCCTTCCCAGGGCCCTGACGCGCCTGCATCCGCGCCACGGAACCCCGTACGTGACGATCCTCATCTACGCCGCGGTGTATTCCCTTCTCGTCTGGATTCCCTTCGAGCGTCTGCTGGTCCTGGACATGTGGGTCACCGGGGCGTACTGCACGACCATCCTGGCGCTCCTGGTGCGGCTGCGTTCCCGGCGCGCCGAAGCGTTCACGGGCTTCCGCGTGCCGGGAGGAAGACTGGGGGCCTGGCTGGTGGTCCTCTTGCCCGCGATGACGTGGGGGGCCGTTCTCGCCTGCACCGCCCGCGAGGACTGGAAGGCGGGGACCGTGGCCCTGGTGGCGCCGGCCCTGATCTACGCCGTCATGAAGCGCCTGCGCCGCTCACAGACGATCTAGGTCTTCCTTGCCGATGTTCGGCGCCCAGGGCCAGATCTCGTACTGCGCCACGCCGGCCCGGACGAACGGATCGCCATCCCGGATGCGATCGAGGTGCGTCGCCACGTCGTCATCCGGGACGCGCAGCAGAAGGGCCCCGCCGTTTCGCGGATCGAGAGGGCCGGAGGCCAGAAGACGCCCCTGCGCCTTCAGCTCCCTGAGGTACGCGCGGTGCGCCTCGACGTGCTCGAGGACCTTCTCCAGCGGCCTGCGATAGCGAACCAGCGCGACGGCGTACATGGAATCCCTCCCGCGCGACAGCATACGCTAGGATCGCCGTCCTATGATCCGGGTCCGCACCGCCGCAGTCCTCGGTCTTCTCACCGTGGCCGCGTGGCTCGCCTACATGGCCGTCTTCCAGGTCGATGACGCCTACATCGTCTACCGCTACGCCGCCAACCTGGCCCGCGGCGACGGGCTGGTCTTCAACCCCGGGACGCGGGTCGAGGGAGTCAGCTGCTTCCTGTGGACCGTGCTCCTCGCGCCGTTTGCCTTCTTCGGGCTGCCGCTTCCCGTCGTGGCGCCCGTCCTGACCGCCCTGGCGGGCCTGGCCATGATCGTCCTGCTTCCAGCGACATCGGCGACCCTCGCCGGGAGGACCGAGCCGGACGGGTGGGACCGCCTGGCGCCCGTCCTGCTTCTCTGCCATCCCTCGTTCGCCTACTGGAGCGTCGGCGGCCTCGAGACCATCCCGTTCGCCTTGCTGATGCTTTTGGCGCTCCGCGATCAGGCGCGCGAGATCGCGCGAGGGGCCGGACGGCGATCGGCGCTCTGGGTGGGACTCGCGACGCTGGCCCGACCGGAGACCCCCGTCCTGGCCGCGGCCCTCCTGGCGGGCCGGTGGTTCGATCGCCGGGAACGAGATCCACAGAGGACGCTGCGCGACCTCGGTCTCTGGATCGGCGTCGTCGCCCTGTTCTTCCTTCCCTTCCTGGGCTTCCGCCGGCTCTACTTCGGCGCCTGGCTGCCGAACACGTACTACGCCAAGACCGGCCAGGGCCTGATGTCGAACCTGCAGGCTGGAGTCTCGTACAGCAGGGAGTTCCTGTCGTCTCTCGTGCCGGGGTTCGGCGTCGCGAACGATCTGACGGCCTTCCTCGGCATGGTGCTCCTGGTGATCCTCCTGGCCTACGGGCTCCCGCGCCGCGGCCTGCGGAGCGTCTCCCTCCTCGTGCTGGCGATCGGGGCGGCGGTCCTGTTCGAGGGAGGCGACTGGATGGTCCTGCATCGATTCTGGGTCCCGGCCCTGGCCCCTCTCTGCATCCTGATCGCCGCGCTCGCCAGGGACATCGTGACGGCACTGCCGCGATTCCGGCCCGCCGTTGCCGGGCTCATAGTTATCCTCGCTCTCGGCTCGGTGACCGCCGCCGTGCTGAAGCGCAACGGGCCGAACGGCCTCAAGGTCAACGCCGCCGGTTATCGTCACGCCCATCACGAGGTCGCCGAGTTTCTCAGGCAGCACTCGAACCCCGACGACACGGTCGCCTTGATGGACGTCGGGATCATCGGGTACGAGAGCGGGCTGCGAGTGCTGGACATCTCGGGATTGACCGAACCCGAGATCGCCAGGGCCCCCGGAGGCTTCCTGGACAAGCGCTACCC
>DATNEZ010000157.1:0-5662 GCA_035606645.1 Binatia bacterium | reverse complement strand
CTCGACCTTGCCGTTCTTCATCTGCATGTCGAGCGTGACGACCTCGGCGATCCGGAGATCCCTGAGAGTCTGCGAGGCGCGCTTGACGGCCGCGGCCGCCGCCTTCTCCCAGGACTCGGTGCTCGTGCCGACCAGCTCGATGATCTTGTAGACGCTTTCAGCCATTCGAACCTCCTCTGGGCCGCCTGCTCCAGGCGGCCGGACGCGCCCCGCGCGCGATCGACCCGCGGGGGCCTCCGCAGCCTACACCGGGAACGCCCATTCCGGTCCCCGGGGATTCACCCCCGGCGCCCTCCGTGATTCCCCGCCGGCCAATCAGGTGATCACCCGAAGGACTCGACGGCGCCGTCGTCGTATACCTGCGCCCGATTCAAGCGGCCGGTGTCGCGTCGAGCGTCCCACAGCCCTCAGGGAGGAGAGGACCCATGAGCCGACAGAGCTTCGGATCGACCCATCGAAGCCTTCCGTACGTCGTCGTCGCAATCGCCCTGCTGGCAGCCGCGGCCGCCCCGGCGGTCCTCGCCGCCGAGCCGTCCGGCGGCACGATCAGCGGCAGCCAGGACGAGGCGACCTGGACCGGCACCTTCTACGCCCCCAATCCGGCCGCCTGCGCTACGAGCAGCGATCCGCTGTGCGATCACTTCCGTCTGACCATCGACGGAGGCTCGATCCGTCGCGTCCTGATCGCCATCTCCCCCGAGGCGGGGTTCGAAGCGGACGACTACGACCTGTTCGTGTACGACGACCAGGGGGCCCTGGTCGCCAGCCAGGCGGACGGCGACGGCAACGAATCGGTCGTGATCGAGAACACCGCCTCGTCCTTCTACGAGGTCCGGGTGCAGCCGTTCGTCATCACCCCCGGCTCGACCTACAAGGGCGTGGCCATGAAGACCCGCGAGCAGGCGGTGGACGCCGACCAGGCCGATTGCCTCGAGGCGATCCCCTCGGACGTCGGCCTTCCCGGGGTGACCGACGCCGGGCAGACCATCGAGCTCTCGGTCATGCTGCTGCTCGACGGCACCGACGCGGTCTCGGCCGGGACGCTGATGGCGCGCGCCGCCGAGTCGTACGCGCCGCTCGGCATCAACCTGGTCCTGAAGAAAACCAGGACCGTCTCCTTCACGTCCTCGATCTCGGAGGACCTCATCGCGGCGGCAAAGGCCACTGTCGGCGGCGTGCCCCCGCGGGGGATCGACCTGGTCGGCGTCTTCACGACCAAGGAGATGCAGGCCCTCGCCGGCGGCGCGACCGTGGTCGGCCAGGCCGACTGCATCGGCGGGGTCCGCTTCGACCAGCACTCGTTCTTCGTGGTCAGCGACATCCGGTCGATCGAGGACCCGCAGACCGGACAGACCGGCACGCTGAACTCCCTCGGCTTCAACCCCAACGTCGATGCGACCGCCGAAGTCCTGGCGCACGAGATGGGGCACCTGATGGGGGCGCAGCACCATTACGCCAATTGCGTGGAGGGGAACCTGTCGAGCGCCGGCCCCGACGATCTGTCCCCCTGCACGCTTATGTTCAACGCGGTCAACTTCTCGTCGCTGAACTTCGGGGTCCTGAGCGGGGCGGTCGTCCGAGGGCACGCGGTCTCTTACGCGGCCCCCTGACCGGCGACCCCGCCTGCCTCCGCCACCCCCATGGTGGTGCGGAGCCTGTTGATCCTGTAACGTAACATACAGTGAACAGGCAACTTGTGTGATTTTCTCGAGCCCGCCCCGGAACGCACCCCGGGGCCGGCACCGCCCTGCAACAACCTCCGCACCACCATGGGGTTGCACCGGAGCGCGCCGGGTTCGATATTGGGTGGTGGATATCCTCGCGGAGGGGGTGTGATCGGAAAGCAGATCTGCCGGGCGCTCGAGGTCATGATGAACGAGGGGGCCGGCCTCGAGAAGGTCCTGGCCACCGCGGTCGACCACCTGCACCGATCCAACCCGAGGTTTCACTGGACCGGGATCTACGAGCTCTATCCCGACAACGTGCTGCGGCTCGGGCCGTTCATCGGCGCCCCCACGGACCACGTCTTCATCGCCGTGGGGCGCGGGATCTGCGGCACGGCCGTGGCGGAGAAGCGCAATATCGTCGTCCCGGATGTCTCGAAGGCCCCCAACTACCTCGCCTGCTCGACCGCGACCCGCTCGGAGCTGGTGATCCTCATCCGGAAGGGAGATCGGATATTCGCGCAGATCGACATCGACAGCCATGACCTCGACGCCTTCGACGCCGCGACCGTCGCCGACGTCGAGCAGGTGGCGGACTGGCTGGCCGGGGCCTACGTGCGCACAGTGGGCCCATAGGGTGAGGTCCGCGTCCCGCAACGCCCGCAGGGCCGAGGTCCCCGACGCTTCGGAGAGCGCGCACGACCGGAAGGTCGCCGAGGGGGAACGGCGCCTCCGCTCTCTCGACGAGCGGCTGAGGGTCCTCGAGAGGGAGCGGCAGAAGCTCTCCGCGCTCCTGCACCATACGGACGCCGGCTACCTGTCGTTCGACGGCTCGCTCAAGGCCGTCTGGGCCAACGAGGTCTTCGGCCGGCGCTTCGGCGGCGCGAGCGGGGCGGGTTCGATCCTCGGCAGGAGCTGCAACGGGATCCTGTGCGCCCGTCCGGAACCGTGCGAGGAATGCCCCGCGGCGAAGGCGCTTGCCACGGGAAGGCTGGCCCACCACGAGATGCGACTGGAGACGGGCGGCGAGTCCCGGGACATCTATGTCACGGCGCTGCCGATCCGATCGCTCGCCGGTGAGGTCGACGAGACGATCGTCATGCTGCAGGACGTGTCGGACCTGAAGGTCCTGCGCCAGAGCGAGGCCCGGAAGGGGGCGATCCTCGACACCGCCCTGGACGCCATCCTGACCATCGATCATCTCGGGACGATCACGGAGTTCAACCGCGCCGCGGAGAAGATGTTCGGCTACTCGCGCGCCGAGGCGATGGGGCGCGAAATGGCCGAGCTCATCATTCCGGAAAACCTGCGCGACCAGCACCGTGCCGGGCTGGGGCAAAGCGTCGCCACGGGCGAGAGCCGGATCGAGAACCGCCGCCTCGAGATGCCCGCCATGCGGCGGGACGGGACCGAGTTCCCCGTGGAGATCATCATCACCCGGATCCCGCTGCCCGGGTCCCCGGTGTTCACCTGCTACGTGCGCGACCTGAGCGAGCGCCGGAAGGCCGAGGAGGCCCTGCGCAAGAGCGAGGAGCAGCTCCGCCAGTCCCAGAAGATGGAGGCGGTCGGACTCCTGGCCGGCGGCATCGCGCACGACTTCAACAATCTCCTGACCGTCATCGGCGGCCGCTGCGATCTCCTGCGCGTGCGCCCGCCCCTGGACGAGTCGATCCAGAAGGAGATCGAGGTCATCCGGAACGCGTCGACCCGCGCCTCGGCGCTCACCCACCAGCTCCTGGCCTTCAGCCGGAGGCAGGTGCTGGCGCCGAAGGTCCTGGACCTCAACGCGGTCATCAGCAATCTTCTGCCGATGCTGCAGCGCCTCATCGGCGAGGACATCAATCTCGGCACGAAGCTCCAGGCGGACATCGGGAACGTCAAGGCCGATCCGGGGCAGATCGAGCAGGTGGTCATGAACCTTGCCGTCAACGCCAGAGACGCCATGGCGCAGGGCGGGAAGCTCCTCATCGAGACCCAGAATACCGATGTCGACGAGGTCTACGCCCGCCAGCACGTACCGACGCAGCCGGGGCGCTACGTCCTGCTGGTGGTGAGCGACAACGGGACGGGGATGGACCGCGACACGCAGGCCCGGATCTTCGAGCCGTTCTTCACCACCAAGGAACAGGGGAAGGGGACGGGGCTCGGCCTGGCGACCGTGTACGGGATCGTGAAGCAGAGCGGCGGCTACATCTGGGTCTACAGCGAGGTGGGGCACGGCACGACGTTCAAGATCTACATTCCGCGCGTGGACGAGGCCCTCGCGATCGAGACACCGGCGAGGGCTCCTGCCGCGGGGGCGGGCGTGTCGGAAACGATCCTGCTGGTGGAGGACGAGGAGATCGTGAGGTCCCTGGCGCGGGAGATCCTCGAGTCCCACGGCTACCGGGTCCTCGAGGCCTCGGGAGGCCGCGAGGCGCTTCAGATCTGCGAGCGGTTCGAGGGGGAGATCCAGATGGTGCTCACCGACGTCGTCATGCCCGAGATGAGCGGCCGCGTGCTGGCCGGGCACCTGGCGACCGTCCGCCCGAAGGCGAAGGTGCTCTACATGTCGGGATACATGGGGGACGCCATCGCCCGGCACGGCATGCTGGAGGCGGGCGTGGCCTATCTGCAGAAGCCGTTCACGATCGAGTCCCTCACCCAGAAGGTCCGGGAAGTCCTCGATCGGCCCGCTTCGTAAGTCTTCAGATACAATACGGGGAACTTCCCGTACTCCCAGGCCACGGGGCTTCGATGATATCGATCACGATCCGGTGGACGACGGTCGTCGCGATAGTGGCCCTCGCTCAGGCCGGCCCGGGGCCTGCCGCGGGGGTCGACCCGACCGCGGCGACTCCGGAGAAGGCGGTGGCCCGGCCCTCGGCGGCCCAGGGCGCCTGGCTGCGCATCGAGACGCCGCGCTTCATTGTGTTCGGAGAGGTGCCGCGGGCGCGGCTCCTCGCGATCGCCGGCCGCCTGGAGGCGTTCCGCGGCGCGCTCGAGCGGCTGCATCCGGGCAGCCGGACCTCGCCGCGCGAGACGTTCGTGTATGTCTTCCAGAACCCGGAGCGTGGACGGCCGTTCACGCCGGCCCTCGCGGGCGGCGGTCATGCTCTCGGCATCTCCCAGGCCTACGACGTCGGGAACTTCGTGACCGTGGCGGCGCCCAGGGACGATCCGCCGCTCGACCCTCTCCTCCACGCCTACGCGCACCAGTTCCTCGACGACAACTTCCCCCGGCTTCCCCTGGCGGTCACCGAGGGACTCGCCGAGCTCGACACCGGGTTCGCGACGACGGCCGAAGGGACGCTGATCGGCCTGGCGAACGCCGATCATTTCCAATTCCTGAGGGACCACGGGGCCTTGCCGCTGGAGCAGCTGTTTTCCCTCGACGCGCGGTCGCCTCTCGTCGTTTCCGAGAACGGCCGGCGCGCGTTCGTCGCCGGGTCCTGGGCGACGATGCACTATCTCGTGTCGGGGAGCGGGGAGAAGCGCACCAGGCTGCCGGCGTTCCTGGCGGCGCTGGAGGACGGAAAGTCCGCGGCCGACGCCGCGCGCCAGGCCTTCGGAGTGCCTCTGGACCGCCTGCAGCAGGAAGTGTCGGAGTACGTGAAGGGGAACCGTTTTCTACCGATCAGGGTCAAGCCCGACACGGGCGCCGCGTCCACGCCGGACGAGGATCCGTATCGCGAGCGCGCGCTGAAACGGGACGAGGCGCTCGCCGCGCTCGGAGACCTGATCGGGCACCTGATGCCCGAGCGCGCGGCCGACGCCGAGACGTATTTTCACGAAGCCCTTGCGTCCAACCCGAACCAGGCGCGGGCGCATGCGGGACTGGGATACCTGAAGTACTCCCGCAACCAGTTTGCCGAGGCGATCCCCCACTTCGAGAACGCGCTGGCCGTCGAGCCGGATGCCATGTCGTGCTACCTGCTCGCCCGGTCTCTCCTGAAGACCAACTCCCTTGCGGCGGCCGTCGGCGCGGCGCCAGGCGGGGCGGACACGCCGCCCTGGCT
>DATNEZ010000287.1:0-2315 GCA_035606645.1 Binatia bacterium | reverse complement strand
CCCCGACCCGCGGGTGCGCGGGAAAGGGTTCAGGGCCCTGCGCGCCGCCGGGACGAAGGTCACGGTCGGCCCGCTGGCGGGCGATGCCAGGCGGCTGAACGAGAGTTTCCTGAAGAGGGTCGTCGCCGGGCGGCCGTTCGTGACGCTCAAGGCCGGGATGAGCCTGGACGGGCGGATCGCGACCCGGACGGGCGAGTCGAAGTGGATCACGTCGGTCGCGGCGAGGGCCGCGGCGCGTGAGCTGCGACGGCAGCACGAGGCAGTGCTGGTCGGGGTGAACACGGTGCTCCGCGACGATCCCCGCTTGACGGCGGGGACCCGGGGCCGGTCCGGCAACGGCTCGGGCCCGCGCGCGGCGGCGGGCGGCCAGCCGGTCCGCGTGGTGCTGGATGCGCGGCTGCGGACGCCGCCGGGCGCGCGGATCCTCGCGGACGGCGCCGGCCCGGTGATGATCGTCACCCTGCCGCGGGCCCCTCGGGCACGGCGCCTGAGGCTCGAGGAGGCCGGGGCCCTGATCGTCGAGGTGCCCGGGCGCGACGGCCGGGTCGGCCTCGACGGGGCGCTCAGGGAGCTGGGGCGGCGCGGCATCAGCAGCGTGCTGGTCGAGGGCGGATCGGAGGTCCTCGGCTCGGTCCTGGACGGCCGGATCGGCGATCGGCTGGTGCTGTTCGTGGCGGGCCGCGTCCTGGGCGGGCGCGGGGCGCTGCCGGTGTTCGGAGGCCTGGGCGCGGCGCGGCTGCGGGACGCGCCGTGGCTGCGCCAGGTCAGGGTCCGGGCGATCGGGCGGGACCTGCGGATCGACGGCAGGCTGGTGTTCCCGCGGTCGCGGGGTTGAGGGGAGTCGAGGGGACATGTTCACGGGGCTGGTGGAGACGACGGGACGGGTGGCCGGCATCGACCGGACGGGGGACGAGGCTCGCCTGAGGGTCGAGGCCCCCTTCGCCGGCAAGCTGCATCGCGGCGAGAGCGTCGCCGTCGACGGCGTCTGCCTGACGGCCGTCCGCAAGAGCGGCCGATGGTTCGAGGCCATCGTCTCCCCCGAGACGCTGGCACGCACGACGCTCGGCCTGAAGGCCGCGGGCGATCGGGTGAACCTCGAGCGGGCCCTGCGCCTCGGGGACCGGCTCGGCGGGCACCTGGTGCAGGGGCACGTGGACGGCGTCGGGGTCGTGGAATCGGTCCGTCGGGAGGGGAGCGGATCGAGACTCGAAATCGGGTTCCCTGCGGCCCTTTCCGAGTGCATCGTCCTGAAGGGATCGATCGCCGTGGACGGCGTCAGCCTCACGGTGGCGTCCCGCGGAGATCGGTCGTTCGAGGTGGCCCTGATCCCCGAGACGCTGGCCGTCACGCACCTGCGCGACCGTGCCGCCGGGACGCCGGTCAACCTGGAAGTGGACATGATGGGACGATATGTGGTCGAGTATCTCAAGGAGCGGCGGCCCGGAGGCCGGCCGCAACCGGCCGTGACCCGGGAGCACCTTGTCCGGCACGGCTTCATGCGAGAGGACCAGGCGTCATGAGCAGGAGCGGGAACGGCAAGGGCGGCAACGGCCGGAACGGGGCGCCGTTCGCGGCGATCGAGGACGCGATCCGCGAGTTCGCGGCGGGGCGTTTCCTGATCGTGGTGGACGACGAGGACCGCGAGAACGAAGGGGACCTGACGATCGCGGCCGAGAAGGTGACGCCCGCGGCGATCAACTTCATGGCGCGGTACGGGCGCGGCCTGATCTGCATGCCGATGACCGCAGAGAGGCTCGAGGATCTGGACATCCCGCTGATGGTGAAGGACAACACCTCCCCCTACAACACGGCCTTCTGCGTCTCCATCGAGGCGAAGCGCAACGTCTCGACGGGGATCTCGGCGGCGGACCGGGCGCACACCGTGAAGGTGGCGATCGATCCGAGCACGCGGCCGGCCGACCTGACCCGCCCCGGGCACATGTTCCCCCTGAAGGCGCACCGGGGCGGCGTGCTCAAGCGTGCGGGCCAGACGGAGTCGGCGGTCGACCTGGCGCGCCTCGCCGGCCTGTACCCCGCCGGCGTCATCTGCGAGATCATGAACGACGACGGGACGATGTCCCGTCTCCCGGACCTGGTGGAGTTCTCGAAGCGCCACGGCATCCTGATGATCACCGTGGCCGACCTGATCGCCTACCGGATGCGCAACGAGAGCCTGGTGCGCCGCGTGGCGCAGCCCGTCCTCCCGACCATCCACGGCGAGTTCCGCGTCGTCGCGTACCGCAGCGGCATCGAGAAGAAGACGCACCTGGCCCTGGTCCTGGGCGACCTCCAGCCGGAGGACGAGGTCCTGGTAC
>DATNEZ010000265.1:0-3436 GCA_035606645.1 Binatia bacterium | reverse complement strand
AGGTGTCGAAGTTGCGCACCGGGCCGGCTACCGTGATCTGCTCCATCGTGCAGGTGCCCCCGCCGCCGCAGTCGAAGCTGGACTGGCAGGGGGCGCCGGGGGTCGTCCCGAGGGTGCAGACGCCGGGGCGCGGCGCGCCCGGGAGCGGGAACTTCAGGAAGTCGGGCGGCGCCTGCGGGATCGGCGAGGTGCTGTCCGGGTTGGTGTTCTGCGTGAAGCCGGTGAAGCCGGTCTCGCCCCCGCCGTTGAACGGCGAGCCGCCGTTCGGATCGCTGAACGGCCCGAAGGTCCGCTGCCGCGGAACGCTGCTCAACGGGTCGATCCCCTCGCCGCCGGGGGCGTACTGCGAGTTGCCCGAGAGGGCGAACACGTTGTACGGCCAGCCGCCTCCCCGGCGCGCGTAGTACGTGTCGAGGGTCTGGCAGAGCAGGCAGTTGACCGTGTCGAGATCGAGGTTGTTGTCGATGTTGATGCCGCCGCCGGCGTAGGCGGCGTTGATCACCTGCAGGTTCAGGTTGGCGCCGAAGCGCTGGAACTCGACTCCCCAGGCGAAGCCGCGACCGTCGCTGTTCTGGTTGACCTTGGCGACGATCGGAGAGTGCAGCACGTCGAAGATCATCTCGGCGCGCGGCTGGGTCAAGGGGTCGTTCGGGACGGCGTAGTTGTCGCACGCGATGGCCCCCGGGGGAGGCGTCGCGGGGTCGCCGTCGCCTGTGTGCCACATGCCGTACACCCCTGCCGCGCTCGTCTGGAAGCCGCAGACTCCACCGGTCTTGTACTCCCACAGGGGATTCGGCAAGATGCCTGCGGCCCTGCTCTCCGCATGCCGGAACGGCGCCCAGCCGCCGTTGTTGTTGTCGAAGTGCCAGGGGACCTTGTCGCCCGCCGACGGCCCCGATCCGGAGAACAGGATGCCGCGGTCCAGGGCGCCGTTCGGGATGATGTCCGGCTCGCCGATGTCGAGCACGCCGTTGTTGTTCAGGTCCTCTCCCAGGATGTTGGTGACCGTCGGCGTCCCGCCGATCGTCGTCCCCGCGACGAACATCGACGAGAACGTGATGTCCTCGTCCGGCAGGACGAACTTCTTGAACGGGTCGACGGCGTCCGCCCGGTCGATGACCAGGCTCCGGTTGACGTCCCGCAGCTCGCGGCCGCCCGCCGGGAAGTCGGTCGAGTAGTGCCGCGTCTCCCGGTCGGCGTTCAGGACGTGCTCGAAGGCGTACGACTGCCGGCTCAGCCGCTGGCCGGTGCCGAGGGAGTCGAGGCTGAGGGTGAGCGTGACCCGCCGGCTGGCGACTGGCAGGGCGTTGGCCATCGCCGGGTCGACGCGGATCTGGAAGAAGACCCCGTTCGTAGCGCCGGGCGGCACGCGTCCGATGTTCCGGGGAGAGTCCAGGACCTGGACGGCAGCGGCCCCCGGGCCGGACGGCGTCAGGGTGGCCAGGACGTCGGCGTAATCGTCGCCCCCCAGCAGGCCGCGGCCGCGGTTGCTGAGCGCGATGCCGTACGTCACCGTCTCGCCGGCGTCCAGGAACTCGTCGTTGTCGCAGCCGTTGCCCAGGCGGTCCTGATCGCCGATGAACTTGTTCCCGAGTATCGCGAAGAAGCCGGGGATGAAGTTCGGCGAGCAGTCGACCTGGCCCGCCGCGACCACCGCGGCCTGCCCGGCAGGGGCGTACGTCGCCAGCACCTGCATGCCGGTGTCGGCCTCGAGGATGCCGTTGTGCGGGATCGGCGCCGCGCCGAGCCGGACCGGAATCCCCGCCGAGGTCGTGACGCCCGCGGCCGTCCCGGCCGTGAAGGGGACGCCGCTCTCGGTGTCGACCGTGGTCCCCGCGGCGTTTTTCGCCGTGAACGTCGTCGAGGCGGTCGAGCGCGACGTCCCGGCCCCGCCGGTCGAGTCGTAGATCGAGGCCACGATCGAGTCGGAGCAGTAGTAGCGGATCTTGTCGAGCGAGATGCTGCTCGACGGGAAGCCGGCCGGGCCGCGCAAAGGCGCCGCTTCGGCCAGGATCACCGGGCCGGCCACGACCAGGGCGTACGTCTGGCCCCCCAGGTCGAGCAGGCCGTTGCCGTTCGTGTCTTCGCCGGGATCGAGGCGGCGGTTCGGAAGGAGGGGCCCGGCGCCGTCCGGATCGAGGTCCTCGTTCGGGCCGGCGATGGTGATCGAGCCGGGGATCGAGCCACCCAGGCCGCGCTTCACCGTCACCTGCCATTTGCCGAGATACAGGGTCGAGTCGACGAAGTTCCGGTCGGCGTTCGGGTCGGAGTTGAGATGGAACCCTTCCTGCGGGTTCCTCTTGTCGTGGATCTCCGCGGCGGCCGCGGGGCGGGCCAGCGACCACTGGTCGGTGGCCGGGGCGTTGTGGCCGCCGTTGTAAACGTTCCCGTCATAGGCCAGGTTGTCGGTCGCGGCCCCGGCCGGGCAGACGGTCACGCCGTCCGGCTTCAGGTCGCCGGGGGCCAGGCAGTTGTCGGGGCCGGGCGACGTCACGACCAGGTCGAGGTCGTTGACCAGCGGCCCGCCGCTCCCGGGCGCCGACGGGATGTCGGTCCAGGCCAGTCCGATGACCAGCTCGCTGCGCAGGATCGCCAGGCCGCCCCCCGCGCCGGTCGTCGTTCTCGGCCCTCCGACGCGGAACGTGTGGATCTGCGAGGTGTGCGCGTTGTCGATCGGCGGCTCGCCTGTGGCGATGTCGTCCCACACCAGGAGGCCGCGGGCCGGGTGCTCGGGCGTCGACGGCGCGTTCGGGCTGGTCACGAAGCTCTTGGACCAGTTGGGCAGAGGCAGGACGTGGCTCAGGA
The DNA here is from genome assembly GCA_035606645.1 of Binatia bacterium. Taxonomy (GTDB): domain Bacteria; phylum Acidobacteriota; class Polarisedimenticolia; order Gp22-AA2; family Gp22-AA2; genus Gp22-AA3. The sequence goes on along the minus strand of DATNEZ010000265.1, from coordinate 631 downwards.
CCGCCCGGCCGTATCCCTGCTCGCTGTTCCCCATGACGCCGACGGCGATCCCCGTGACCGTCCCCATGTTCATGCCGCGCGTGCGGCGCAGGTTCCGCTCGTTGACGTCCTGCCCCTGCGTGCTGACCAGGACGCCGAACTTGGCCGAGGCCACGATGGCGGCCTTCACCAGGGCGCCCGAGACGTTCGGCACGCGGTTGGCCGTGGTGCGGTCGCCCGTGGGATAGAACCCCTGCGCGAAGTAGTCGCGGATGAGCGCCGCCGCGCCGGTGACGTACGCCGCGGCGTAGGAGGTCCCGAAGTTCCCCTCGTCGATCTGGGCGTCCACCGGCGCCAGGTTGTCGGCGTCGCGGCTCCGGAAGGCGGAAATCGAGGCGGTCTCGAAACTGGTCACCAGGTCGGTCGCGGGCGCCGTGACGATGGGGGCCATGCGGAGAGACTCCGGTGTCGCCGGGCCGCGCGAAGTGAACGGGGCCGTGTTGTTCTCCTGGTCGTTCGTGCCGAACGTGGTCACCGCGTCGGAGCGGGTGCCGCCGACCGTCACGAGGTTCTTGGCGGTCGAGGGGGGCTGCGTCTGGATCGGCCGCGGGAAGTTCGGGTCCTCGTCCGCCGCCGTGCCGTTGAACAGGTC
>DATNEZ010000264.1:0-7109 GCA_035606645.1 Binatia bacterium | reverse complement strand
CCGCGCTCGTGCCCGAACAGCTCGCTCTCGAGGAGCGACTCCGCCAGGGCGGCGCAGTTGATCGCCACGAACGGCTTCTTCGCCCGCGGCCCGTTCTGGTGGATGGCGCGCGCCACGAGCTCCTTGCCGGTGCCGCTCTCGCCGGTGATCAGGATGGTCGTGCGGGCGGGCGCCACCTTGCCGACGAAGGCCAGGACCGCGCGCATCGCGGGGCTCTCCCCCACCATGTTGTGCTCCAGGTGGGCGTCCGCCTGGAGGCGCTCGTTCTCGCTCTCGAGCCAGTCGATCTGCCGGGCGTTCTCCAGGGCCACCGCCGCGATGCCGGCGATCGCCGTGACCAGGCGCAGGTCGGGCTCGCGGAAGCGCGCCCTCGGGCTCGACGAGTCGAGGTACAAGACCCCCAGGACCCGGTCGGCGAACAGGAGCGGGACCGCCAGGACCGAGTGGATCTTCGCGGCCAGGAGGCTCTCGGCCGTGTTGAAGTCGTCGTGGTCGCGCACGTCGTTGCTCAGGATCGGGAGCCGATCCTTGAGGACGCGCTGGACGATCGTGCGGCTGACCTTGACCGGCCGGCCGGTGGCGGCGTCCCGCTCCAGCCCGACGACCGAGGCGATCTCCCCCGCCCCCGCGCCGGCCAGGAGGACCGCCCCGCGCTCGGCCGGGACGACGTCGTAGATCGACTCGAGCAGCCGGCGCAGGATCGCCGGGACGCCGCGGATCGAGTTGATGGCGGTCGAGATCCGGAGCAGCACGTCGAGGTCGCGGGCCGCCCGGTCCGGGGCGGCCGACAGCTCGATCGTGCTGCCCGCGACGATCCCCTCGTCCTTGAGCTCGACCGCCGGCCCGGACGGGGCGGCCTCGGCCTCGTGCTCCAGGAACAGGAAGACCGAGGCCCCGACGCGGACCTGATCGCCGTGCTCCAGCCGGCGCTCCTTGACCGGGATGCCGTTGACGAAGGTGCCGTTGTGGCTGCCGAGGTCGGTGAGGACCACCCCGGAGTCGCGCTTCTCGAGCAGGCAGTGGCGGCGGGAGACCGCCATCTCCTGGACGCGGATCTGGTTCCCCGGGTCGCGTCCAATCGACGTCCGCGCCTCGTCCAGGGGGATGACCGTGCCTTGCTGCGGCCCCGCCACGGCGGACAATTTCGGATTCATGTGGGCCTCAAGTATACCCAATCGGATAGCGAGACTATCCATTCGGATAGCGATCCCGGGAGCCGCCGGGCGGCCCGGGCCGTCGAATAGTCCTCGCAACGCTTGGAATTCCCCGATATCAGGCCTTTCCGCGCATCGCACCGGGCGATCCGCGGCCTGAACACCCATGGCACGGCGATTGCTTTTCTTTATGGACAGGGACGAAGGGTGGACAGCCTCCGGAGGTTGTCAGTTAGTCAAACGGTCTTTAGAGAAAAGGGTGAGGATGACAATGGCTCGGGCGAGCGGAGGAGCGAGGCGGATCGGGGGGGAGCCGTCACGCTACCGGAAGCTGGTTCACTCCCTCGAGAGGGCGCGTGGTGGTCAGGTGGCCGTGCAGTCCTGCCCGCTGGAGAAGGATTGCCGGCACATGGTGGAGGCGCTCCGGGCGAACGGGACGCCGTCCGGGGTCATGGAGGAGTTCCGGGTCCTGGCGGCGCTTCGCAACGGCCGGCGGGAGCGTCCTTACTTCGGCGCGAAAGCCCCATTGGCCGTCGCCTGCCCGGGCGCCCGGGGGCGCGGTGACTGCATCCTGTCCCTGGGGGAGGCCCTCTCCCCCGAGATGCCGCAGATGGCGCAGGCGGTCGGCCACCGGCCGGGCCCGTTCAGGAGCCCGGTGGAGCCGGCCGTGTCGCGGGCGGCGGAGTCGCCGGTCCGGGGCCCGGAAGCGTCGGAGTTCCGCCAGGGTCCACCCCGGGCGCCGGCGAGACCTGCTCCGTCTGCACCATCCGTCCCACGAAGTCTTGCATTGTCTTCGACGGGATCGAGGCACGGAGACTGACGTCGGAGCCGCTCTGCGTGATGCGGACGCCGTCCAGGAGCTCGAGCCACTCCTTCGCCTGGTCGCGCCCCGCCCCGACGCGGCCCAGGGCGACGAGGCCGCGGGCCGAATCGGCCAGGATCTTGGCGCTCGATTCACCGTCCGCCTGGCCCATCAGGTCGATCTCGGTCGAGTCGCCGATGGTGCCGCGGAAGGCGAGCGACAGCAGGGACTGGACCGCCTTCGAATTCAGCGGCAGGGGCCCGAGGTTCCCCGACTCGGTGCTCTGTCGCACGAGCTCCGTCAGCTTGCGGCAGTCGACGGTCCCCCAGAACTGCGCCTCCGGACGGACCTTCTCGAGGGGCTTGAGCAGGAGCTCGTTGGAGTCGAGGCCGTGGCCGCGGGCGGCCGCGTTGCCGCGCATCACCTCAAGCACCTCGCGCGGCCCCAGGGCGAGGCTGCCGTCCGGCAGGAGCGCGATGCTGAAATCCATCTTGCCGGGGGCCTCGACCAGGGTCAGGAGGTCCTGCCCGCCGATCGCCTCCTTCATCTTCGCGCGGTCGAACGATCCCTCGGCGAGGACCCCGTAGCCCACCCGGTTCTCGCTCGCGGGGACGACCGCCAGGCTCAGCCGGTCGATCTGCGACAGCGTGTCCTTTCCGAAGCGCTGCAGCATGTCCTTCAGCGGCCCGCCGTCGCTGTCGGCGAGGGACGCGATCTTCTGCACCCAGGGAAGGTCGGCCCCCAGCTTCTTGACCTTCTTGATCTCGATCACCAGGAGGCCGGCGGTCTCCTTCGGGAAGGTCCCGATGGGGCTCGACTTCACCAGCCCCGCCGCCCCCTTCTTCTGGTTGCAGCCCAGGGCGGCCAGCACGAGAAGCGCCGCCACCGCGGCGCGCCAACGCACGCAAGACCTCATGTCATCCTCCTGCGGCCGGGCGGGGCGAACCCGCCGGCCGGTCAATAGTCCCGTCGCGAAAAATAGATGATGGCGAGTACCAGGGCCCCGGCCCCCGACAGGGCCGAGCCGAAAACAGCCCCCCACTGGAGGCCCCCCTCGTGGCGGATGAGCGAAACCGCCGCCTGCACGAAGTCGTACGTCCTCGGCAGGGCGTGGAAGAGCGTCTCGACGATCCCCACCGTCACGAAGCGGGCGATGCGCCCCGAAATCAGGAGCGGCCAGTCCTGGTTGGCGTGCGGCAGCCGCACCATCAGGCTGGTGAAGAAGACGACCGCCGTGAGCATGACCGAGACCGTCGTCGAGCGCAGAAGCACTCCGGCCAGGACCACGAAGGCGAGCAGGCAGGCGAAATAGAGCGACATCACCAGGCCCGACCAGATGAAGCCGCCGTTCCACACGCCGGTCTTGAGCGCCAGGATGGCCCCCAGCCCGCACGTCAGGTAGAGCAGGTTCGCGGTCGCCACCAGGAGCGCTCCCAGGTAACGCGACGCGAACAGGGCGGGCCGCCCGATCGGCTTCGACAGAAGCAGGTCGATCGCCCCCTTCTCGAGCATGCGCGGCACCAGGCTGGCGGTCGCGAAGATCGACATCAGGATCGCCAGCGGATAGAGCGTGAAGGCCGCCCCGAGCTGCACGTAGCGCACGAAGTCCTGGGCGCTCAGCCCCGCCAGGCCGGTTTCCTGCCCCCCCTCCCCCAGCCGGAACGCCCCCCGCGACGAGCTGGCCTCGAGGCCCGCCACGGACATCGAGGCGATCGCGCCGTCCACCACGTCGGTGCGCAGAAGAAGGGCGAACGACAGCAGGACCAGCGTGACCACGCCGAAGTAGACGAGGATCGTCTTGCGGTAGAGGAGCTCGCGCCCGGTGTCGATCAGGATGGCGAGGACCCTCATGCCGCCTCCCCTTCGTGCAGGACCCGGACGAAGACGTCCTCCAGGCTGTCGCGGCGCGGCGTGACCGCCAGGATCTCGACCTGCTGCGCGCGCAGCGCGTCGATGAGCGCGTTGAGCGCCGCCGCGTCCCCCTGGACCTGGACGCGACCCTCCACGAGGGCGGCGCCCGGGACGCGGCGGCAGGCGGCCTCGATCGCCTCGGGGGCCGCGGACCGCACCTCGATCTGCCACGCGGCCTGGGGACGGGTCAGGTCGGCCACGCTCCCTTCCCGCAGGAGCGCCCCCTCGTTGAGGATCGCCACCCGGTCGCACAGCCGCTCCACCTCCGACAACAGGTGGGAGTTCAGGAAGATCGTCGCCCCCCGCGCCTTCTGCTCCAGGAGGAGGTCGCGGATCTCCCGGCGGCCAATCGGATCGACGCCGTCGGTCGGCTCGTCGAGGATCAGGAGATCCGGCTCGTTCAGGATCGCCTGCGCCATCCCCAGCCGCTGCATCATCCCCTTCGAGTACTTGTGGACCCGGACGGAGCGCCACTCGTCCATGCGCACCCTCTTGAGCAGGGCGTCGACGCGGCGGCCCCGCTCGGGGCGGCGAAGACCGGACAGGCGGCCGAAGTGGTGCAGCACCTGCTCTCCCGTCAGGTGGGCAGGGTAGCGGTGGTTCTCAGGCAGGTAGCCGACGAGCCGCCGGGTCGGCACGTCGCCGATGGGGCGCCCCAGGATCGAGGCCGTCCCCCTGGTCGGGAAGGCGATGCCGAGCAGGAGCTTGACCAGCGTCGTCTTCCCCGCGCCGTTCGGGCCCAGAAGCCCGAAGGTCTGGCCGCGCGGGACGACGAGGTCGAGTCCCTTGAGCGCGACGACGCCGCCGCGGGCCATCGCGCCCCGGTATGTTTTGGCGAGCCGTTCACAGCCGACGGCGGGGGCCGAGGAGTCCAGCTACATCCCCATGATGTGGTAGCCGTTGTCCACGAACAGCACCTCGCCGGTGATGCCCCGGGACAGCGGGGAGCACAGGAAGAGGGCGGCGTCGCCGACCTCGGCCGGCTCGGTGTTGCGCGGCAGCGGGGAGCGGTCCCGACAGATCTGCAGCATCTTCGTGAACCCCGGGACGCCGCGCGCCGCCAGGGTGGAGATCGGCCCGGACGAGATGCCGTTGACGCGGATGTTCTTCTTGCCGAGGTCCTGCGCCAGGTAGCGGATGCTCGACTCGAGCGCCGCCTTGGCCACGCCCATGACGTTGTAGCCCGGCACGACCTTGTCGGACCCGAGGTAGGTCAGGGCGAGGATGCTCCCCCCTCCCTCCATGAGAGGCGCGGCCCGCTGCGCCAGGGCGGTCAGAGAAAAGGCGCTGATGTCCATCGCCATCTTGAACCCGTCCCGCGAGGTGGCGAGGAACTCCCCCTCGAGATCCTCCTTGCGGGCGAAGGCGACGCAGTGCACCAGGATGTCGAGCCGCCCGAACTCCGCCTTCACCTTGCCGAACAGGGTGTCGATCTCCTCGTCCTTGGTCACGTCGCACGGGAGGACGAGGGACCCGGGCAGCTCGGCCGCGAGCGAGCGGACGTTCTCCTCGAGCCGCTCCCCCTGGTAGTTGAACGCCAGGCGCGCCCCCTCCCGGTTCAGCGCCTCGGCGATGCTCCAGGCGATGCTGCGCTTGTTGGCGACGCCGACGATCAGGCCCTTCTTCCCATCCAGGAGCATCGTGTCCCTCCGCGATCAGACGATTCCGGTGACCCCTTCGCCGCCCGGCCGGGGCGCGAGGGGGGCGGGCGTCTTGGTCTCCACGGGCGCGGGCTGCAAGGCTTGCGACGCCTCGAGGATCGCCCCTTCCAGGATGTCGAGCCCTTCCTCCAGCTGGTCGTCGGTGATGACCAGGGGCATGAGCGTCCGGATGACGTTGCCGTAGGTCCCGGCGGAGATCACGATCAGGCCGCGCTCGTAGCACAGCCTGGTGATCTTCGCGACCAGCTCCTTCGCCGGCTCCTTGGTGGCGCGGTCCTTGACGAACTCGATGGCCCGCATGGCCCCGGCGCCGCGCGTGTTGCCGACGAACGAGCAGCGCTTCCACAGCCCCTCGAACCGATCGCGGACCTTCTCGCCGATGGTCACCGCCTTCGCCACGAGGTTCTGCTTCTCGATGATCTCGATCGAGGCGAGGGCGGCGGCGCAGGCGACCGGGTTGCCGCCGAACGTCCCTCCCAGGCTCCCCTCGGCCGGCGCGTCCATGATCTCGGCGCGGCCGGTGATCGCGGCCAGGGGAAGCCCCGAGGCGATCGACTTCGAGGTCACCAGGATGTCCGGCTCGATCCCCCAGTGCTCGGAGGCGAACATCCGGCCGCTCCGGCCGAACCCGGTCTGCACCTCGTCCGCGATCACCAGGATCCCGTGCTTGCGGCAGATGTTCACCAGCGTCGGGTAGTACTCCTGCGGCGGCATGATGAAGCCGCCCTCCCCCAGGACCGGCTCGACGATCAGGGCGGCGACCGTGGATGCATCGACGTAGCGCTTGAAGAAATCCTCGAGGAAGGTGGCGCACTCGATGTTGCACCCCGGGTAGCGCTTCCCCCACGGGCAGCGGTAGCAGTAGGAGAACGGCATGCGATAGGTCTCCGGGGCGTACGGCCCGAAGTGGTCCTTGTACGGGTGCACCTTGCTGGTGAGCGACATCGCCAGGAGGGTCCGCCCGTGGAACGCGTCCTCGAAGCAGATGATGCCGCTCTTCTTCGTGTAGCTGCGGGCCACCTTGACGGCGTTCTCGACCCCCTCGGCCCCCGAGTTGGCGAAGAAGGTCTTCTTCGGAAACGTGCCCGGCGTGATCCGGTTCATCGTCTCGGCCAGCCGGATGTACGGCTCGTTCAGGGTGACGTGGAAGCACGAGTGGATGTACTTCTCGGCCTGCTGCTGGATCGCCTTGACCACCGAGGCGGGCGCGTGCCCGGCGTTGAGGACCCCGATGCCGGCGGCGAAATCGATGAAGCGGTTGCCGTCGACGTCCTCGATCATCGCCCCCTCCCCCCTGGCGATGAACAGCGGCGTGATGTTGTAGGGGCCCCGGGGGACGGCGGCCTGGCGGTCGCGCATCAGCTCCTGCGAGCGCGGCCCGGGAATCGGGGTCTTGATGACGACGCTCTTCTTCATGCGTCTTTCTTCAAGTGATCCCAGCGATAGGGATACCAGTAAGGCTTGGCCTCGATGCGGTAGTCCATATGGACGTGCTTCGACTCGCGGAAGGCGTCCAGCCCCTCGATCCCCAGCTCGCGGCCCATCCCGGACAGACGCATCCCTCCGAACGGACCGGCGTCG
>DATNEZ010000260.1:0-2414 GCA_035606645.1 Binatia bacterium | reverse complement strand
GTCCTGACCGTCCCCGCCGAGAAGGGGAACACGCGCAACCTGACCAACTCCTCCGGGGCGCACGATCGGGGGGCCTCGTGGTCTCCCGACGGCAAGTGGATCGCCTACCTGTCCGACCGGACGGGCGAGGAGGAGATCTGGATCGCCCCGCAGGACGGCTCCGCCGAGGCGCGCCGCCTGACGACCGACGGCCACTGCTGGCGCTTCGGGCCTCTCTGGTCCCCCGACAGCAGGAAGCTCGCCTTCGCCGACAAGGACCAGAAGCTCTTCTGGGTCGACGTCGCGACCGGCAAGGTGACCCTGGCGGACCAGGCGAAGGAGTTCGAGATCTACGACTACGCCTGGTCCCCCGACAGCCGCTGGCTGGCGTACAACAAGCAGGACCCGGAGCAGATGCGCCAGATCTTCCTGTACTCGATCGACAGCGGCAAGGCGACCCGCGTCACCTCCGAGATGAACGACAGCCGCGCCCCCGCCTTCGATCCGCAGGGGCGCTACCTCTATTTCCTCTCCGACAGGGACCTCAACGCCAGCATCGGCAGGTTCGATCTGTCGTACGTGTACAACAACCTGACGCGGGTGTACGCGCTGACCCTGCGCCGGGACCTGCCGTCTCCCCTGGCCCCGGAGTCGGACGAGACCCAGCCGGGCGGGGCCGCGGACAAGGCCTCGGACAAGGACAAGAAGGAGGGGGCTGGAAAGGAGGCGGCGAAGGAGGTCCCGCCGCTCCGGATCGATCTCGAGGGGATCGAAGATCGCATCGCCGCCTTCCCGATGGGGCCCGCGACCATGGACCACCTCTCCGCGGGCAAGACGACGCTCTACTACACGACCGGCCCCTCACCGACCCTGGGCGGGGCGGGTGGGGACGAGGACGGCGCGAAGCAGGTCCTGCACGCCTTCGACCTGGAGAAGCGCAAGGACGCCGTCCTGATCGAAGGGATCGACGAGTACGACCTGTCGGCCGACGGGGCGAAGGTCATCTATCACTCCAAGGAGCAGTACGGCCTCGTCGACGCGAAACCCGGCGCCGCGCCGGCCAAGGTCGGCGACGGAGTCCTGAAGCTGGACGGCATGTCGATGCACCTCGAGCCGCGCGCCGAGTGGCGCCAGATCTTCGACGAGTCCTGGCGGCTGGAGCGCGATTTCTTCTATGTCCGGAACATGCACGGCGTCGATTGGCCGGCGATGAAGCAGAAGTACGGCGCGCTCCTGCCCGACGTCGCCCACCGCGAATCCCTGACCTTCCTCATCGGCGAGCTGATCGGCGAGCTGAACATCGGGCACGCCTACGTCGGCGGAGGGGATGCGCCGAAGGCGAAGACCGTTCCGATCGCGCTCCTGGGGGCGGACTACCGGCTCGATCCGGCGAGCGGCCGGTACCGCATCGATCGGGTCCTGGAGGGGCAGAACTGGGTCGATGGGCGGCGCTCGCCGCTCACCGAGCCAGCCGTCGACGTCAAAGCCGGCACCTACATCCTGAAGATCGACGGAGTCGACCTGAAGGCGCCCGTCGCCCCCGACGACCTGCTGCAGAACAAGACCGCGGGCACGGTGACGCTCACCGTCAACGGCCGCCCGGACGGGAGCGGGGCGCGCCAGGTCACGGTGCGGCCGCTCGCCGACGAGGAGGGGCTGCGCTACTTCGACCGGATCGAGACGAACCGCCGGAAGGTCGACACGGCGACCGGCGGGAAGGTCGGCTACCTGCACATCCCGAACATGGGAGGGGACGGGCTGAACGAGTTCGTCCGCCAGTTCTATCCGCAGATCCGCAAGCAGGGGATGATCATCGACGTCCGCAACAACGGCGGCGGCTTCGTCTCGGAGATGATCCTCGAGCGCCTGCGCCGCGTGCTGGCCGGGATGGGGAACAGCGGCAACGGCGGCGTCGGGACCTACCCGTCGCAGGTGTTCTACGGGCCGATGGTCTGCCTCATCAACCACTACTCGTCGTCCGACGGCGACATCTTCCCGTACTTCTTCAAGAAATACGCCCTCGGGCCGCTCATCGGCACGCGCACCTGGGGGGGCGTGGTCGGCATCCGCGGCTACTCGCCCCTGGTCGACGGCGGCTACGTGACGCGCCCCGAGTTCGGCACCTACGGCGTCGACAGCCAGTGGATCATCGAGGGCCACGGCGTCGATCCGGACATCGAGGTGGACAACCGTGACGACCTGGTCGTCAAGGGACAGGACCCGCAGCTCGAGAAGGGGATCGAGGTGGTCCTGGCGGAGATCCGGAAGAACCCGAAGACGCTGCCGCCCGTGCCGAAGCCCCCGGTGAAGAACTAGGAGCCCTGGGACCGAGGCTACTTCTTCCAGTCGTCGAGGATGCTCTTGCCGAAGGTGAAGCGCGCCCCGACCTTGAGGTAGCCGGTCGCCACGGTGCTGTCGTCGACGAACTTGTCGCC
>DATNEZ010000221.1:0-5234 GCA_035606645.1 Binatia bacterium | reverse complement strand
CCTGACGACGGACGCGCTCCTGTCGTTCTTCGGCGGGCTTCTGGGGATCGGCCTGGCGATCCTCTTCGGCGTCGCGTTCGTGCGCGGCACCTCGCTCGTCGACCTGCAGCGCTTCTTCACCGTGACGGCCGTCGTCCTGTTCGTGCTGGCGGCGCAGCTCCTGATCGGCGGCCTGCACGAGCTCGGCGAGCGCGGCACCATCCCGATCAGCGCCAGGGAGATGGAGCTGATCGGCCCGGTCGTGAAGAACAACGCGATCCTGCTCGCCTCGCTCCTGGCCCTGCCGCTCATCGTGCTGATCGTGCCGGGGCGGGCCGAGCGGAAGCGGGCCTCGGAGGCGGCGGGGCTCGAGGGGCCGGAGCGGCGTCTGGCCCTCTCCGGGGTGAGGCGCGAGCGTCTCTGGAAGGGGGTGTTCGCCGCGGCCGGCTTCGCCGCCATCATGGCGCTCACCGTCTCGCACGCCTTCTCGCGCCTGCCGCGCGGCATCGACCCGCCGGTCCTGCTCCGGGCCGACGCCTCGGGGATCGTGCGCGTCTCGAAGTCCGAATTCGAGGACGGGCTCCTGCACCGCTACGGGGTCGAGACCGACGGCGCCGTGGTGCGCTTCTTCGTGAAGAAGTCCGGCTCGAGGCTCGTGCCGGTGTTCGACAGCTGCCAGGTGTGCGGGGCCCACGGATACGCCGATATCCGCGGGCGTCTCGTCTGCCTGGCGTGCGCCGCCGACGTGAACCCGGCGACGCTGGGCGTCGGGGGCGGCTGCAACCCGATCCCGCTGCCGTTCAAGGACGAAGGGGCGGCTCTCGCGATCGCGGTCAGCGACCTGGCCCCCCAGGCGGCGGCGTTCCGGGCGGCGCAGGCGGCCGCGGACACGGCGTCCGCCCCCCCTGCACGCTGAGGCGGACCATGTTCCTGCGACTCGTCCTGCACTCCCTGTTGCGCCGCAAGAGGCGGAAATCCGCGATCCTGGCCGCGATCGCCCTCGGGACCGCGGCCGCGGCGGCGCTCGGCGACATCGCCCTCGACATCGGCGACAAGATGAGCCGCGAGCTGAACTCGTTCGGCGCCAATCTCGTTCTCCTTCCGGCGGGGGGCGGCGCGCCGGTCCTGGTGGGCGGCGAGGAGGTGTCCGCCCTGCGCGTCCCGGCCTACCTGGCGCAGGAGGACCTGAAGGACGTCCGCGAGAACTTCTGGAAGAACAACATCCTGGGGTTCGCGCCGGTCTACGAAGTCGCGGCCCGGCTGTTGCCGGGGGGACGGGCCGTGGCCCTGCGCGGCACCTGGTTCGAGCGGGGCATCGAAGGGGCCGAGCCGCCGATGCGGACCGGCCTCCGCAGCCTGAACCCGTTCTGGAGCGTGTCGGGCGAGTGGCCCGACGAGGCCGGCCTCCCCGCCTTGAACCCGCAGTCCGAGCCGGGGCAGCTCGAGGCTCTGGCCGGCGGGAGACTGGCGGGGGAGCTGGGGCTCCGCCCGGGCGTTCGCCTGAGGATTCTCGTCGCGGGCCGCGTGGCCCCCTTGATCGTCACCGGCATCCTGAGGACCGGCGGGGACGAGGAGGAGGCGCTCCTCGTGCCGATCGAGACGGCCTGGTACCTCTCCGGCCAGCCCGGCCGTATCTCGCGCGTCTTCGTGCGCGCCCTGACGACCCCCGAAACGGCGGTGTACGACAGGCTGGGGACGACCCCGAAGGACCTGCCGCCCGAGGAATTCGAGCGCTGGACCTGCACGCCGTTCCCTTCGTCGATCGCCTACGAGCTGCAGCGCGCCGTGCCCGGATCGGAGGCGCGCGTCATCCACCGCGTGGCCGACTCGGACGGGGTCATCCTGAGACGGATCTCCGGCCTGATGGCGGCGATCGCGGTCCTGGCCGCGCTCGGCTCGGCGCTGGCCGTCACCAGCGCCCTGTCGACGAGCGTGCTGGAGCGCCGCTCGGAAATCGGCCTCTTGAAGGCGATGGGGGCGGGCAACCCGCGCGTGGTCGGCCTCTTCCTGGCGGAGGCCGTCGTGTTCGGCGTCACGGGGGGGCTCCTCGGGGCGGGGCTCGGGGCGCTGATGGCGCGCTTCATCTCCACCTCGGTGTTCGGAGCGCCCGTGGTGATCCGGCCGTTCGCCGTTCCCCTGGCGATGGCCGTGGCGCTGGTGATCACGACCGCCGGGTTCGTGATGCCGGCGCGGCGCATCCTGAGATGCCGCCCGTACGAGGTGCTGCGTGGGCTCTAGCCTCCCCGCGGGACCTCCGGCGCCGGCAGGACAATCCGCTCCCGCGGGCCGGCCTCCGAGAGGGCTCCAGCACGAGCCCAGCCGGTTCCTGACGTCGGCCCGGTTCCTGATCCGATCGCTGAACCTGCGCGGCGCGGCGTTTCTGCTGGCGCTCCTGGCGGTCACGGTCGGCGCCACGGTGACCGCGACCGTCCTCAACCTGAAGGCCGGCCTCAAGGACAAGATGTCGCGCGAGCTGCGCGCTTACGGCCCCAACCTTTTGATCGTCCCCCGCGCGGACGCCGCCGCGCAGCGGGCCGGCGACCCGGCCTCGATCGCCCTGCTCGAGGACGACCTGCGCGCGGTGCCCGAGGTCCTCGGAGCCCCGTACGCCGTCGTGCCGGCGCTGATCGCCGGGGGGACGGCAGGGGGACACCCCGCGACGATCGTCGGCGCCGATTTCGAGGCCCTGCACCGTCTCTACCCCGGATGGCGCCTCGAACCCGCGCCCCCCGCGGGGCCGGCGTGCATCCTCGGCGTGGCGCTGGCGGGCCGGGCCTCGGCGCGGGCCGGGGACTCGATCGAGATCGGCTCGGGGACCGCGTCGGCGGCGATCCGGGTCGCGGCCGTGCTTTCGACGGGGGAGGCGGAGGACGAGCAGGTCTTCGTCCCGCTGGCCTTCCTGCAGGCGCTCCTCGACCGTCCCGGACAAGTGTCGTTCGCCGCGCTGTCGATCGACGGCGGCGCCGAAGAAGTCGCCCGCGCGTCCGGGGCGATCGACCGGGCGCTCCCGCGCCTGCGGGCGCGCCCGCTGCCGGCGATCGCGCTGGCCCAGGGGGCGCTGCTCGATCGACTGGACCGGATGATGCTCCTCCTGACCCTGGTGATCCTGCTCCTCGCCGGGCTGTGCCTGGTCACGACGCTCATGTCGATGGTCGTCGAGCGCGAATCGGAGATCGGGCTGGCCCGGGCGATCGGCGCCGGCGACGGTGAAATCTTCCGGATGTTCCTGGGCGAGATCGGCCTGCTCGGGGTCCTCGGCTCCCTCGCGGGTCTCGTGCTCGGCGCCGGCGTGACGCGCCTGATCGGCGAGCGCCTGTTCGGCGCCCCCATCGAGGCCCGCCTGTCGGTCGCGCCGATCGTGTTCGGCCTGTCGATGGTCATCTGTCTGATCGCGGTCTATGTCCCCCTCAGGCGCGCCCTGTCGATCCAGCCGGCGATGGCGCTGCGGGGGGAGTGAGGGAGGGATCGCGTGTCTTTCATCCAGATCGAGAATGTCACCCGCCGTTATGACAAGGGAGTGACCGCGCTCGATCGCGTCAGCCTCGAGATCAAGCAAGGGGAGTGGCTGGCGATCATGGGTCCATCCGGATCGGGGAAGACCACCCTCCTGAACCTGCTCGGGGGGCTGGACCTCGCGGACGAGGGACGCGTGCTCGTGGACGGCCTCGATTTGGGGCACATCTCGCGGCCCGATCTGATCCGTTACCGGCGCGAGCGCGTGGGCCTCGTGTTCCAGCAGTTCCACCTCATCCCGTACCTGACCGCGCTAGAAAACGTCATGCTCGCCCAGTACCTGCACAGCATCACCGACGAGGGGGAGGCGAAGCAGGCGCTGGATCGGGTCGGGCTCGGCCACCGGCTCGGCCACCGCCCCTCGCAGCTGTCCGGGGGCGAGAGGCAGCGCGTCTGCATCGCCCGGGCCCTCATCAATCGCCCGAAGCTCATCCTGGCCGACGAGCCGACCGGATCGCTCGACGCGGAGAACGAGAGCGCCGTCCTCGACCTGTTCTCGCAGATCCACGAGTCCGGCCAGACGATCATCATGGTGACGCACGACCTCGTCGTCGGCCGCCGCGCCTCGCGCCAGATCCAGCTCGAGCACGGCCGGGTCGCCGGCGAGTTCCTGACGCTGCAGCAGGACGAGGAGGCGATCGACGAGGTGCTCGAGTACCTGTGGCTGAAGATGGAAGGGGACGCGGCGGCGCACGAGATCTGCGCCATCGGCGCCCGCCTCGCCACGCCGCAGCTCATCGAGCGCATGCACGCCCGCGGCATCCTGCGCCCCGGCGCGGACCTCGAGTTCAGCGAAGACGGCCGCCAGCGCGCCGAGAGCCTGATCCGCCGTCACCGCCTGGCCGAGACCCTGTTCTCCGAGACCTTCCAGATGCACGAGGCGGTCGTCGAGGAGGAGGCCTGCTTCTTCGAGCACATCCTCTCGCCCGTGATGACCGACTCGATCTGCGGCTTCCTGAACCACCCGCCCGCCTGCCCCCACGGCAAGCCGATCCCGCGCGGCGCCTGCTGCGCGGGAGGGGCGGCGTCGGCGCGCTGAGGGACGCGCCGGTCTTCGCCGGGCACCCCGATGCGTGTGTGCTACCATGCACTGCTCGTTCATCGAGGAGGTCATGATGTTTCCCCCGCGATTCTCGATGACCAAAACCGTAATCGTGGCGGTAGCGCTGCTCGCCCCGGGCTGTTCGAGCGATAGCAATCACCCCATCCCCGATAACGACGTCCCGGCCATCGCGTCACTGGATCCCGGTTATGCCGTGGAAGGTGATTCGGCATTCAACCTGTTCGTGCATGGCCAGGGGTTCAACTTGAATTCGGTGGTGCGGTGGAACGGGTCGGATCGGGTCACGACTCTGACGAACCAGTCCGGGGAGATCCTGCTGCGGGCATCCATTCCCTTCACGGACGTCGCCTCTCAGACCACCGCGCATATCACGGCGTTCAATCCGGCGCCGGGAGGCGGGACCTCCAACACGGTCAATTTCGTGGTCTACGATCCCTCCGCTCTCAATCCGGTGCCGACCACCTCGACGGTGGCTCCCTCGACCGTCACGCACAGCCAGGATGTAACGATCACCGTGAACGGCACCGGTTTCGTGAGCGGCTCGACGGTCACGTGGAAGCCCGCCGCGACGACTAATGCCTACACGGAAACTAACATCACCATCGTCAACAGCACCAAGCTGACTGTGGCGATTCCGGCAGCGCATGTCACCCCGAGCGGCGCCGCAACCCTGAAGGTC
>DATNEZ010000218.1:0-11164 GCA_035606645.1 Binatia bacterium | reverse complement strand
TCTCGAGATCCTCGCCTGCCCCCTGTGCAAGACGGAGGTCAAGCCGACTCCGGACGGCACCGGCCTGGACTGCCGGAAGTGCCGGAGGCGATACCCGATCGTCGACGACATCCCGATCATGCTGGTGGAGGAGGCGACGATCCTTCCCGGGGAAGGTTCCTGAGCGTCCCGCTGGCCCCCGGAGCGGACCTGAGCGCCGCCCGCGCCGCGGCCATCACCTCCCGATACTCCGGCCTGCCGCTTCTCGTCGTCGGCGACCTGATGATCGACCAGTACCTCTGGGGAGCAGTGTCCCGGATCTCGCCCGAGGCCCCCGTGCCGGTGGTCAGGCTGGAGCGCGAGAGCTTCCGGCTCGGCGGCGCCGGAAACGTCGTGAACAATCTCGTGGCGCTCGGCGCCCGGGCGATCCCCGCCGGGGTGCGGGGCGACGATCGCTTCGGCGAGCTGCTCGAGTCCCACTGCCGTGAAGCCGGGATTCCGACGGACGGGCTGATCGTCGCACCGGGCCGCCCCACCACCGTCAAGACGCGGGTCATCGCCCACGGGCAGCAGGTGGTGCGCGTGGACCGCGAGGTGGACACGCAACCCGACGCGGCCGTGGCCCGGCGGCTCCAGGAGAAGGCGCTGGCGCTGCTCGAGGGCGTCCAGGGCGTGATCGTCTCGGACTACGACAAGGGGGCCCTGTCGCCGGCCCTCCTGGAGGCCCTTCTGCCCGAAGCGGTCAGGCGCCGCCTTCCGGTGATCGTCGACCCCAAGATCCGGCTGTTCCGGCACTACGGCCCCGCGACCGTCGTGACCCCGAACGCGCGCGAGGCGATGGAGGCCGGGGGGGGCGTGGCGCGCAGCGAGGACGAGTTCGAGGCGCTCGGCAGGCGGATCCTCGAGATGCTGGGGTGCCCGTACCTCCTCATCACGCGAGGCGAGCGGGGCATGCTGCTCATGGACAAGGCGGGCGCGTCCCTTTCGATACCGGCCAGCGCGCGCGAGGTCTACGACGTGACCGGGGCGGGGGACACCGTGGCCGCGACCCTGGCCCTTGCCGTGGCGGCGGGGGCCACGATGCCGGAGGCCGCCCTGCTGGCGAACCACGCGGCCGGCGTCGTCGTGGGAAAGGTCGGGGCGGCGACCCTGACCGTCCGGGATCTGCTGGGTGTGATCGGCGCCCCGGGGGACCGGGGATCAGCCCACGTGTGAGGTGCGAACGACCATGCCGAGGGTCATCAGGGCCCACAGGAGCCGGCAGATCTCGAAGTCGTTCAGGGTCGACGAGCGGCAGAGATCGCGCAGCGGGATCGGCCTCTCGCAGTAGGACAGCAGGGTCCACTCGTCGAGCGACAGGGTCAGGTCCCGGCTCATCGCTTCGATTCCCGGGGCGGTCTGGTACAGCACGTCGAGGCCGCCGACCGCCTCCCAGATGCGTTCCCACTGGGCGATCCGGCGGATCCCCTCGAGGACGGTGTTCCCCGCGCTCAGCTTCAGGGTGATGACCTCGTCCGACGGGAGCGGCCCGGGCTTGTAGCGGTAGCGGCCGCTGGTCCACAGGAACAGGCTGCAGACGATGTTCCGGACCTGGCCCATGACCCCCTCGACGAGGTCATGCGGCTGGATGAGCCCCATCTCCACGAAGACGGTTCCCAGCCGCTTGTTCTCCTGCGCGGCGCGCTCGACCGCCTGGATCAGGCCCTCGAGGGAAACCAGCCCCGCCTTGAAGAAGATCTGCCCCAGCCGGTCGTCGCGATCATTGGACGTGGCGAAGACCGGTCGCCCGGACTGGATGAAGATCGACTTCTCGGTGGTGTCGCCGGTGAGCGTCAGGACGCCGGTTTCCTTCCGGCTCAGGATGGAATAGATGAGGCCTGGAAATGTGGTGGTGGAGAGCACCCCCTCGCGGCTGGGACTCGGGTTCGCCATCAGGCCCCTTGTAAACCCGGGAAGGGTAGGGGCCGGAAGAAAGATTGTCAAGCCGTTGCCCGGCGGGGCGTTTCGGGGTACACTTCCCGTATGTATTGCAGGGACATGGGTTGTTCTCTGCTGCAACCTGACCGCAAGGCGATTACATTTGTTTCTTGACAGGTCTTTTATGTCGAGCCACCATTGCAGCGGCCGGTTGTTCCCCGTACCTTTCGAGCCACGTAAGGCGCCGGGCTAGGGATCAGGGAGATTCCGGAGATGGAACAGGAGCTGCGAGGTAGCACCCGCCTCGGGAATTACCTGCGCCGGCTGCGGATCGGGTACGGTCTCTCGCTGCGCCGCGTCGAGGACAAGGCGAAGACGGGGGGCGGCGAGATCGACAACTCGCAGCTCTCGCGTTACGAGCGCGGCAAGTGCTATCCCTCCTTCGACAAGCTGTGCCTGCTCGCCAACATCTTCAACGTTCCTATCCAGAACTTCTCGGATGTTCTCGACCTCGAGCGGGTCGAGGCGTACGAGCCGGCCCAGCCCGCGACCTACGAGGACATCAAGGCGGAGGCCGGCCGGGAGTGGGAACAGGGGAACTACGCGCGCGCCTATGCCATCTACGAGACGGCCCTGGCGCGGCTCGAAGACGGGGCCGAGGGGGCCGTCGACCAGGAGACGCTGGCGCGGGCGCGCTTCAACCTGGCGAGGACGCTTCTGCGCATGGGGAAGATCAGCCTGGCCGAGACGGAGCTCCGATTGATCCTCAGGCGCCACCGGGAGATCTCGCCGGTGACGGAGGTCGCGGTTCTCGGGGCCCTCGCCGATTCCCACGAGGACAAGGGGGACCGGTACCTGGCCCTCCTCGAGTCCGAGAAGGCCCTCGCGCTGGCACGGGCCGCGGGCAACGCCGAGTACGAGGGGTATGCGCTCCACCGGATCGGGCGGCTGCATTTCCTCGACGGCGAGTACGACAAGGCGCTCGAGGGATTTCGCGGCGCGCGCGCCCTGCTGGAGACCACCGCCGGCAAGTACGACCTGACGCTCATCCGGATCAATATCGGTTTCTGCCAGGCCATGCTGGGGAAGGTGGACCGCGGCGTCCGCGAGCTCCGCGAGGCGCTGCAGGTCGCCGGCAAGGAGGGCTTCCGCAGGTGCTCCACCTACGCCCTCCTCTACCTGGGGCAGATCCACTACGCCAAGCAGGACCTGACCAAGGCCCGCGACTTCTTCGAGGAAGCGGAGCTCATGGCGCACGGCGGCGAGGAGCGCTTCGTCGACATTCTCTTCCAGACCGCCTACCACCTGTGGGAGATGGCCAAGGCCTCCGGAAACCAGGTCCAGGAGAAGGTCTACTTCGGGCGCCTCAAGTTCCTGCGCTCGCAGCTGGACAGGCACTTCCTCGAAGTCGAGAAGTTCGACCAGTTCATCGAAATGGGAAAGGGCAGGTGACACCATGAACAGGCCGCCCGTCATCCGCCCGCTGGCCGTCGTGTCCGCCCTGCTGGTCCTGCCCTCGCTGGCGCTCGCCGAGGTGAGCGTGCAGCTCAACGCGCGCGGCGAGTTCAAGAAGGTCGTCTACCTGACCGAACAGCACGGCCGGGCCAGGACCGTCTGGGGGCAGGTGCGCCCGAACCAGCTCCCGGGCGTGATGCTGAACCCGCTGGGAGACAACCTCGGGGACGAGGCGCCGGTCATCCAGATCTCCCCCGTGACCAGGCTTCCGTGGGTCGTGTGGGCGAAGAACTTCGGCAACCTCAAGCAGCTGGTCTCGGCCACCTGGGATGCGACCGGCAGGCGGTGGACCGAACCCCGTCCCATCGCCCCCGGGACGCCGTTGATCTGGGACGATCGGACGCCGTCCCTGGCGTTCGACGCGTTCGGGACACCGTACCTGGTCTGGTCGCGCGCCGAGCAGACCGCGGCGATCTACTTCAGCACGCTCGTGAGCGGGGTCTGGACGCCGGCGCTCCGGATCAGCGACGAGCGGGTCGACAGCCGGGCTCCCGCCATCACTCTCGACGGGACGACGGCGGTCGTCACCTACCGCACGCCCGCCGGGCCGGTGACGAAGCGGTTCGCGGCGGCGTTCCTTCTCGACAGCGCCACCAGCCTGATGGACAACCCGATCCCTCCGCTCGGTCTCCCGCCGTCCGGCGGCGGCCCCGGCGGCGACATCCCCGGCACGGACGGGTTCGTCAAGAAGCGATAGGGAAGACCTTCCGGAACGTCCTCAATCAACCCGGCCCCGCGGCCGGGTTTTTTCTTGCGCGGCCGGCTCGAGAACGGCTCAGGCCCGGGGCTCCACCCAGGAGCCGACCGGACCCTCGGACGCCGCCCGGTCCCCGGCGGGTCCCTCGCGCCGCGCCAGGCGCAGGCGGAGCGAGTCGGCCTCTTCTTCGAGCCGCCTCATCTGCTTGCGCAGCTGGCGGTTGGTGATGCGGATCTTGATGCCGTCGATCACGCCGATGGTGCAGGCGAACGCCACGCCGAAGATGGCCGCGGCCGCCACCACCGCGCCCATCGGAACGGGACCGACCTGCCAGAAGAACAGGTTGACGGTCACGTCGGCGCTGTTGTACACGCCCACGACGAACAGGACGAAGAAAAAGCAGATCACGATCACGTAAACCAGGATGTTCATCGTCTCACCTCGACGCTCCGCGACCGGGCGCCGCCGCGCAGCGCAGGGTCGAACCAGCCCAGGACCTCCCGCCAGCGTCCCTGCGCCTTGAGGATCGCGTCGACGGCCTCGCGCACGGCGCCGCGGCCCCCCGGCGCGCGCGTGACGAAGGGGACGCGACGGATCACCTCGGGATGCGCATCGGCGACCGCGACCGGCATGCCGGCGCGCCCGAGGACCTGCAGGTCGGTCAGGTCGTCCCCCATGTAGCAGACCTCCGAGTCGGACAGCTTCTGCTTCTTGAGAATGCGCTCGTACGCCTGCAGCTTGTCGGTGACCTTGAGGTGGACCTCGTCCAGGCCCAGCTCCTCGGCGCGTCGCACGACCGAAGCGCCGCTCCGGCCGGAGATGATCCCGGTTCGCAGGCCCGCCCGGCGCGCGATCCAGAGCCCGACCCCGTCCTTGACGTCGTAGGTCTTGGACTCCGCGGTTCCCTCGAGAAACGACAGGCCCCCGTCGGTGAGGACGCCGTCGACGTCCATCAGGATGATCGCGACGTTCCTGGCCCGCGGCCCGAGGGGCACTCGGCACTTCATCGGTTCCTCCGGACAGGATCCTAGAACAGCTGGGTGCGCCAGAGGTCGTGGATGTGCAGGACACCCTGGACGCGCGAGGCGTCGTCCACCACGACCAGGGAGGTGATCTTGCGCGTTTCCATGGCCCGCAGCGCGGCGGCCGCAAGCTCCTGAGCGCCGATGGTGGCCGGGCCGCTCGTCATCACGCGGTCGACCGTCATGGCGAGGAGGTCGTCGCCCTGGCCGAGATGCCGCCTCAGGTCGCCGTCGGTGATCACGCCGGCCAGCGTGCCGTCCTCGCGCACGACGCAGGTCATCCCGAGTTTCCTCTCGCTCATGGTGCGGATGGCGTCCCGCATGGGGGAGCCGGCCTTGACCATCGGAGCCTCGGTCCCCTTGTGCATGAGATGGGACACGGTCACGACCTTCTTGCCGATCCGTCCGCCGGGATGGTACCGGGCGAACTCCTCCAGGGTGAAGCCGCGTTTCTCCAGGAGCGCCATCGCGAGCGCGTCCCCCATGGCCAGGGCGGCGGTGGTGCTGGCCGTGGGGACCAGGCCCAGCGGGGACGCCTCCTCGTCGATCCGGACGTCGAGGACGATGCGGGAATGCCGGGCCAGGGTGGACTCCGGATCGCCGGTCAGCGAGATCAACAGGACGTCCAGGCGCTTGATCAGCTCGAGCAGGCGCAGGAGCTCCTCGGTCTCGCCGCTCTGGGAGATGGCCAGGACGATGTCTCCGGGAACCACCATGCCGATGTCCCCGTGCACCGCCTCGGCGGGGTGCAGGAACAGGGACGGCGTTCCCGTGCTGCTGAAGGTCGCGGCGATCTTGGCGCCGATCAGGCCCGACTTGCCCATCCCGGTCACCACCACGCGCCCCTTGCAGGCGTGCAGGGAGTCGACCGCGCGCCCGAAGGGCTCGCCCAGCCGCGGGACCAGGTTCAGGATGGCGCGGGCCTCCAGCTCGAGGACCCGGCGGGCGATCTCGTGGGGCATCAGGCCCTCCGCACGACCGTATCGATCGCGACGACCTGGCGCAGGAGCGGCGCGACCGCGTCGAGCGGGAGCGAGTTGGGACCGTCGCTCTTCGCCGCGGCCGGATCGTCGTGCACCTCGCAGAACAGGGCATCGACGCCGACGGCGGCCGCCGCCCGCGCCAGGAACGGAATGTACCGCGCGTCACCGCCGCTCCGGTCCCCCAGGCCCCCCGGGTGCTGGACCGAGTGCGTGGCATCCATGACGACCGGGCACCCGGTCTCCTGCATCACCACGAGGCCGCGGAAATCGACGACGAGGTTCTGGTAGCCGAAGGACGAGCCTCGCTCCGTGACCAGGACCCGCTCGTTCCCGGTCGATCGCACCTTGTCGACGGCGTTCTGGATCTCCCACGGCGAGAGGAACTGCCCCTTCTTGATGTTCACCGGCTTCCCGGTGCGGCCTGCGGCGATCAGGAGATCGGTCTGCCGGCACAGGAAAGCGGGAATCTGCAGGATGTCGAGGACCTCGGCCGCCGCCTCGGCCTGGGCCGGCTCGTGGATGTCGGAGAGCACGGGAACGGCCACTTCCGTCTTGACCAGCTTCAAGATACGCAGTCCTTCCTTCAGGCCCGGGCCGCGGAAGGACCCGGCCGAGCTGCGGTTCGCCTTGTCGAAGGACGCCTTGAAGATGTACGGCACGCCGGCCTCGGCGGCGATCCGGACCAGGGCGCGGGCCATGGTGAGGACGTGCCGCTCGCTCTCGATCACGCAGGGGCCGGCGATGAACGCCAGGGGCGCGCCTCCGCCTATCGCCAGGCCGGAGGCGATCTCCACGCGCCGCGTCCGCGCCGGACCGGGGTCAGCGCTGCGTCTGCCGGAATTGTTTGCAGGCACCGATGAAGCTCCTGAAAAGCGGATGCGGGAGCATCGGCTTCGACTTGAACTCGGGATGGAACTGGCAGGAGAGGAAGTACGGATGGTCCGGCAGCTCCACGATCTCCACGAAGCGCCGATCGGGGGTCTCGCCGCTGACCTTCAGCCCTTTCTTGATCATGGCGTCCAGGTACTCCCGGTTCACCTCGTAGCGGTGGCGGTGGCGCTCGCTGATCTCGGCCTGGCCGTAAGCCAGGTGGGCCTGCGATCCGGGCTGCAGGACGCACGGCCAGTGTCCCAGCCGCATGTTCCCCCCCATGCGCTCCACCCCCTCGAGCTCCCGCAGCTTGTAGATGACGGGGTAGGGGGTCGAGAGGTTGAACTCGGAGGAATCGGCGTCCTTCAGCCCGCACACGTTGCGCGCGAACTCGATGACGGCGCACTGCAATCCCAGGCAGATGCCGAAGAACGGGATGCGCTTCTCGCGCGCGTGCCGTATCGCCTCGAGCATGCCGGCCACGCCGCGCAGCCCGAAGCCGCCCGGCACCAGGATGCCGTGGCAGGGGGCGATCGCCTCCTCGAGCTGGCCGTCGACCAGGTTGTCCGCCTCGATCCAGCGGAGCTTCACCCTCACGTCGTTGGCGATGCCGCCGTGCGCCAGCGCCTCGTTGAGGCTCTTGTAGGAGTCCTCGTACGTGACGTACTTGCCGACGATGCCGATCGACACGTCGCCGCCCTTCGGGCTCTTGGCGTGCTCGACCATCTTCACCCACTCGTCCATGTTCTTGTCGCGGTAGGGCAGGTCGAGCAGCTTCAGCAGGATGGCGTCCAGCCCCTCCTTGGCCAGGACCAGCGGGACCTCGTAGATCGACTCGACGTCCTTGGCGGTGATCACCGCGTCCTCGGGCACGTTGCAGAACAGGGCGATCTTCTTCTTGATCTCCTTGGGGATGAACCGGTCGGTCCGGCACATCAGGACGTCGGGCTGGATGCCGATGGCGCGCAGGTCCCGCACCGAGTGCTGCGTCGGCTTGGTCTTCAGCTCGCCGGCCGGACCGATGTACGGCACCAGGGTGAGATGCACGAACACGGCGTCGCTGCGACCGACCTCCAGGCGGAACTGGCGGATCGCCTCCAGGAACGGCAGGGACTCGATGTCCCCCACGGTCCCGCCGATCTCGACGATCTGGATGTCGATGCCCTTGGAGATCTTGCGGATCGACTGCTTGATCTCGTCGGTGACGTGCGGGATGACCTGGACCGTCCCGCCCAGGTAGTCGCCGCGCCGCTCGCGGGCGATCACCTGCTCGTAGATCCGCCCGCTGGGGAAGTTGTGGTCCTTCGTGCAGACCGTCGAGGTGAAGCGCTCGTAATGGCCGAGATCGAGATCGGTCTCGACGCCGTCGTCCGTGACGTAGACCTCGCCGTGCTGGTACGGGCTCATCGTGCCCGGGTCGACGTTCAGGTAGGGGTCCAGCTTCTGCAGGGTGACGCTGAAGCCGCGCGCCTCCATGAGCCGCCCGATCGAGGCCGCCGCCAGCCCCTTGCCCAGGGACGACACCACGCCGCCGGTGATGAAGATGTACTTGGTCGGCACGCTCATCTCCTCATGACGAGGCCCGGATCGCCTGCTCGACGGCGATCACGTCCTCCGGAGTATCGACCCCGTGATACGTCCCCCGCGCCGCCAGGACCCGCATCGTCCGCCCGCGCTCGATGGCACGAAGCTGTTCCAGGCCTTCCAGATCCTCGAGCGCTCCCGGTCCCCACGAGGCGAACTCCAGGAGGAAGGGGCGCCTGTACGCGTAGAGGCCGACGTGCCGCAGCCAGGGGGCGGGCCCCGCGGCGCCGCCCTCGCGCTCCTCCCGCACGTGCGGGATGGGGCTGCGCGAGAAGTAGAGCGCCCGCCCGGACGCGTCGCGCACCACCTTGACGACGTTCGGGTCGCGCGCCACCCGGGCGTCCCGCAACGGCTCGCACAGCGTGGCCATGTCGCACGCCGCGTCCGAGTCCAGGCAGTCGACCAGGCCGTCGATGTCCCGCGGATCGACCAGCGGCTCGTCCCCCTGGATGTTGACGAACAGGTCTGCGGGGATCGTCCGCGCCACCTCCGCCAGGCGATCGGTCCCCGACGCGTGCGCCTCGGAGGTCATGACGACCTCGCCGCCCGAGGCGTCGACCGCCGCGGCAATCCGCTCGTCGTCCGTCGCCACCAGGAGCCTGTCGATGCGGACCGCGGCGCGCGCGCGCTCCAGCACGCGCAGCACCAGCGCCTTGCCATCGATGAGAGCGAGAGGCTTGCCGGGGAAGCGGGTCGACCGGTACCGGGCGGGTATCACACCGACGGCGTGCATGGCCGCTCTGGGCGTGTCCTGCTGCATCAACGGATGTTAGCGCACGCCGCGCGGACAAGTCAAAAGGAAATTTCCCGCGGGCGCCGGCGCGCGAAATCTCTGGACAGCGCGCCCCGCAAGGCTAATAATGAACGTCAGCACGAATCGTCGCGGCCGCCTCGGGGGGCGCGCGACGGCCGACTCGCCGTCAGGAGGGGACTCGGATGCCAGGAGAGGTGGAAAAAAGTCTCGAAGCGCTGGGGTTCCGTCTTCCGGAGGTCGGCAAGCCTCTCGGGAGCTACGTGCAGAGTGTCCGATCCGGCAATCTGCTGTTCATCTCGGGCAAGCTGCCGAAGGAGAACGGCCGCCTCAAGTATCCCGGAAAGATCGGGCGCGAGGTCACGGTCGAGCAGGGCAAGGAGGCGGCGCGCCTGGCCGGATTGAGCGTCCTCGCGACGGCCAAGCAGGCGGTCGAGGACCTGGACCGGATCAAGCGGGTGGTCCAGATCGTCGGCCACGTCGCGGCGGCGCCGGGGTTCCTCGATGCCCTGGACGTCATCGAGGGGGCCTCGGAGGTGTTCGTCAAGGTCTTCGGCGAGCGCGGCAAGCACACGCGCCTCAGCCTGGGAGTCTCCGAGCTGCCCCAGAACGCCTGCCTGGAGCTGCAGGCGATCCTGGAAGTCGAGTAGGCCCGTTTGAACCTCCCGTTCACGCTGCACGTCCTGATCTGCACGGGGCCGCGCTGCGGAGGGGAGCGCCACTCCGAGCGCATCCGGCAGGAGTTCCGCCGCCAGTTCGTCCGCCAGGCCATCCCGGCCACCGTCAAGGACACCCCTTGTCTCTGCTTCGGGCTGTGCAGCTACGGCCCGAACGTCATCATCTATCCGGACGGCGTCGTGTACAGCGCCGTCGCCCCCCAGGACGTCGCCGAGATCGTCCGCGAGCACCTGGTCAACGGCCGCGTCGTCGAGCGCCTGCTCTTCAAGAAGAAGGAGCCGGTGCCGGATGGCGGCACGCCGGACACGCCGGCGGAGCCGCTCTGAGCCGGAAGCGGCTATAATTCAGGCATGTCCGCCATCGAGGAGAGCGCCGATCGGCGCGGGCCCCTGGTCGATCGCTTCGCACGCGTCGTGCGCAGCCTCCGCATCTCCGTGACCGATCGCTGCAACCTCCGGTGTCTCTACTGCATGCCCGCGGGGCCCATCCCCTGGTTCGGCAAGGACCGGATCCTGACGTTCGAGGAGATCGAGCGGCTGGCGCGCGTTCTCGCCGCGCTCGGGGTCCGCGAGATCCGGCTGACGGGCGGGGAACCGCTCCTGCGCCGCGACCTGCCGGCGCTGGCGCGCCGGATCGCGGCGATCGACGGGATCGAGGACCTGTCGATCACGACCAACGGACTCCTGTTGAAGGACATGGCGGAACCGCTCCTGCGGGCGGGGGTCGGGCGTTTCAACGTCCACGTCGACTCCCTGGATCCCGCGGGCTTCGCCGAGGTCAGCCGGCGGGACGGTCTCGACCGCGTCCTCGAGGGCCTGGCCGAGCTCGAGCGGCTCGGCGCGGTTCCCATCAAGATCAACATCGTCCTCCTGCGCGGGATCAACGACGACCAGATTCCCCGCTTCGTCGACTGGGCGTGGCGCCGGCCGTACCAGGTGCGTTTCATCGAGCTCATGCCCCTGGGCGGGGGGGAGCCGTTCGAGATCGACCGGCTCGTCCCGGGGAGCGAGGTCAGGCGGCGCGTCGAGGCGATTCATCCGCTCGAGCCGATCGGCCGCGATCGCCCGTCGGCCCCGGCCAGCGTCTTCCGGCTGGCGGGCGGGGCCGGGGACATCGGATTCATCAACGCGGTCACCGAGCCGTTCTGCGCCGACTGCGACCGGATCCG
>DATNEZ010000216.1:0-5017 GCA_035606645.1 Binatia bacterium | reverse complement strand
ATTGCGACGACTTCTTCCTGGCGACTTTCGCGGCTGCCGTCTTCTTCATCACCAAGCGTCCTCCCCAAGGTTGATACTCTGTAGAGCAATATTCCTGCCAGAGGATGCACCTCCGTGCCACATGATGCAGCAAGTTGCAGGCTCTGATAAGTTCAGCAAACAGGCAGCTTAACTGAGTCCGCCCCGGGGCATTCGCGACCCATCGCCTCCCGCCGACGAGAAACTCCGCCACTCTGACGCACCGCGCGGTTGACTTAAGTGCGTCAAATTGACAGACTTCTTCGTCTTCGCAGGAGGGGCCTGCGTGTCCTTGCATGGAAAACAGATCATGTTGATGGACCCGGTCGCGCGGCACGAGACCGAGTTGCTGATGCGCGGGCTCGGCATGGACGTCCGTCCGGTCAGCGGCGTCGAGGCCGCGCTCGAGGCCGTTTCGCGGGAGGACTTCGACATGGCCCTGGTCGACGTGGGGCTTCTGGGAAGCGGCGCGGACGGAATTCTGGCGCGGCTGCGGGCGAGACGTTCGGTCCCCTCCATCCTGATCCTGACGGGGGAGGAGTCGGTGCGCCGTGCCATCCGGGCGCTCGAGCAGGGCGCCGACGACTACCTGGTCCGTCCGCTCGACCGGGGGGAGGTCGTGGCCCGCCTGGGTCGCATCCTGGAATGGCAGCATGCCGGGGATCGGGCCGTCCACCTGCAGGAGGAGCTCAGCCGCAAGTACCTGGTCGGGAACCTGGTGAGCCGCTCGGAAGGGATGCAGCGGGTGCGCGACCAGATCCTGCAGGTCGCGGGGGCGCGCAGCACCGTCCTGATCCTCGGGGAGAGCGGGGTAGGGAAGGAGCTGGTCGCCAAGGCGATCCATTACAACTCCGCGCGCCGCGACGCGCCGTTCATCGCCATCAACTGCTCCGCCATCCCGGTCAACCTGATCGAGAGCGAGCTGTTCGGGCACGAGCGCGGCGCGTTCACGGGCGCCGTCGGGCGGCAGAAGGGGAAGTTCGAGCTGGCCGACGGCGGGACCATCCTCCTGGACGAGGTGGGGGACATGGACCTGCTGACCCAGGCCAAGCTCCTGCGTGTCCTCGAGGAGCGCGCCTTCATGCGCGTGGGCGGCGGGCGCGAGGTGCGTGTCGACGTGCGGGTCGTGGCGGCGACCAACACCGACCTGGAGGACCTGATCCGTCGCAGGCGGTTCCGCGAGGATCTCTATTTCCGGCTGAAGGTGATCGGCATCTTCGTGCCGCCGCTGCGCGATCGGCAGGAGGACATCCCGGAGCTGGCGCGCGTGCTGCTCGAGCAGATCTGCCGCGACAACGGGCTCAGGCGGCGCCGGTTGACCGCCCGCGCCACCGGCGCGCTCCTGCGCTATGCCTGGCCGGGAAACGTGCGCGAGCTCAAGAACGTCCTGGAGAGCACGGCGATCACGCGGACCGGTGAGATCATCCGCGAGTCGGACCTGCCCAACCGGCTGAGCGCCAACCCCGGTCCCGCGACACCCGGCGGCAGGACTCGCGGGGGCGCCACCCTCCGCGAGATGGAGCGCGAGCTGATCCGGCGCACCCTGGCCCGGCACGAGGGGAACCGCACCCACGCGGCGCGGGCCCTCCGCATCGGGGTCCGCACCCTGCAGCGGAAGATCCAGTCGTACGGCATCCGCATGCCGTCGTCCAGCGGTCGCCGCCCCGCCGTCGTCAGAGCCTGACCCGGACGCCCAGCCCGTCCTCGTCGAGAAGCGGCAGGATGTCCCCGGCTTCGATGCGGACCCCGCCCCGGGCGACGTCGTCCGCCAGGTCGAGGTGCCCGTCCAGGTCCGCGCGCTCGACGTTCGGCGCGGCAAGGGCGAAGTGCAGGGCGGCGGCGATGCCGATGCGCGACTCGTCCATGCAGCCGATCATCGCTCCCAGCCCGGCGCTGCCGGTACGGCGTCCGATCTCCATCGCCTCTCCGATGCCCCCGGATTTCATCAGCTTGATATTGACCAGGTCGGCGGCGCGCGCCTCGACGAGGCGGGTGGCGTCCCGGGCGTCGTGGACCGACTCGTCCGCCATGATCGGCGTGTCGAACTCGTCGGCGAGCGAACGCATGCCCTCGAGATCGTCCGCGGGCGTCGGCTGCTCCAGGAGCTCGATCTCCCCGGGGCGCAGCGCCGCGAGGAACCGGCGGGCCTGCTCGAGACCGTATCCCTGGTTGCCGTCGGCGCGCAGGAGGATCGCCGGCCCCAGAGCCTGCCGCAGGGCGCGCAGGGTCTTCAGGTCCTGCTCCCAGTCCTCTCCCACCTTGACCTTCAGGATGCGGAAGCCCTGGTCCCGGAATCGGCGGGCCCGCTCGAGAGTCGCCGCCTCGTCGTCGATGCCGAGCGTGATGCTGGTCGGCAGGCGATCGCGCCGCATGCCGAGGAGGCGAGCCAGGGGAACGCGGGCCCGGCGTCCGGCGAGATCGTAGAGGGCCATCTCGGCCGCCGCCCGGGCGGCGGGCGCACCGGGGGCCGCGTCCCGCGCGCGCCCCGCGAATCCCGCCGGGTCGGCGGCGTCGGACTCCCGCAGGAGCGGCACGAGCCGGTCCTGCAGGGCCGAAAGCGCGGCGGCCGCCGTCTCGCCCGTGACTTCGGCGGCCGGGGCCGCGCAGCCGAACCCGGTCCGCCCGTCCGAGGTGTCCACCTTGACGATGATGTTGTCGGCCGAGGTGTAGGTGTGGCCGGCGATCCGGTATCCCTCGGTCAGGCGGAAGGCGATCGGGATCGCCTCGGCGCCGAGAATGCGGATCATCCCGGCAGCCGGGGGAACCGGCGCCGAAGCTCCCGGATGATCGGCCCGACGCCGTCCTGCAGCGGATCGACACAGGGGACGCCGTGGCGCGCGCTCAGGGACTCGGCGTGCCGGCGCACCTCGGCCGGCTTCAGGCCCTCGTGGTTGAGGGCGATCGCCACGACCGGCGTGCCGCTCAGCAGCCGGATCACCTCGGTTTCCCGGTCCACTCCCGCGAGAGGGAAATCGGGGAAGCCGTCGTAGTGGGCTCGGGCCGGGGCGTGCTGCAGGATGACGGCCTCGGGGCGCGCCCCCGCGAGGATCTCGAAGCCGCCGGGATAGGCGGGGTGGGTGAGGCAGCCCTGCCCCTCGACGACGATGACGTCGGGGCGCTCCTCGCGAAACGCCCGCAGCACCTGGTGCTCGATCTCGCCGGAGACGAAATCGTTCACCAGGCTGTCCATGATGAGCCCGTACCGCACGCCCTGCATCCAGGACGTCTGGCCCGTCCCGACCAGCGCCGTCCTGCAGCCGGCGGCGTTCAGCCCCTGCACCAGGCGGACCGAGGTCGTCCTCTTGCCGACCCCCGAATCGGTCCCGAGCACCGCCAGGCGGACCGAGGTGACCTCGAGGATCCCGCCGGTGAACGGGTGCATGGCCTCGCGGGATGGGGTGCGGCGCACGTCCCGGATGCGCGCGCCGCCGGTTTTCGCGGCGGCGGCGAACTCGGGGTCGTCGCCCAGGAGCTCGTGCAGCCCCGAGTCGACGTGGATGCCGAGCGACAGCGCCTTGCGGATCTCCGGCCGCAGGGCCCGGGGAAGCACGCCGCCGTGCGTCGCGACCCCGACGACCAGGTAGTCCGGTTTGCCGCGGGCGGCGCGGATCGCCTGGTCGAGGTCGGCGACGATCGGGATGCCGGCCGGCCTGCCGTCCAGGAACTCGCCCGCGTCCCGGCCGGTCAGCCCGCTGTCGATGACCGCCAGGACGCGGTAGCGCTCCGTGTGGCGGACCAGGCCGTGCGCCGTCTTCCCCTCGGTGCCGGCGAACGCCCCCTCGCACAGGACGACCGCCGTTCCGTCGAAACCCTTCTCCACCATGGCGTCGTGGACTCTAGCACAGGTGTGCAGCACGGGTGAAAGCCGCCAGGGGACCGTCCTTGACGCCCTTTTGACGCTTGCCCTAAGATGCGGCCATGGTCACGGGATTCAACACGGACGTGCAGCACGACGGCAAGGTGTACCACGTCCAGACCGAGGACAAGGGCACGAACAACCCGATCATCGAGACGTTGATCTACGTCGGCGGGGAGATCCTGGCGGCCCGCCGGACCTCGTACGCGGACCTTCTCGCGCAGGGCCTGAACGAGAAGGAGATCGCCGAGAGGATCGAGACCCAGCACAACCGCATGATCCTCGACATCCGGGACGGCAAGTACGACAGCAAGAAGAACCGTCCCTTCGGCGAGGGGATCATCTCGAGCAAGAGCTTCGACGAGGTGGTGATCGACTATCTTCGGTCCCAGGCGTCGGCGGAGGGCATCTCGCTGCAGATGACCGGCTCGGACGGCTTCATCGAGGGGGAGACCGCGCGTCTCGACCTTCTGGTGTGCCACGCCACGAGCGGGAAGGGGCTGGCCGGGGCGAAGGTCAAGGTGCGGCTCATCAGCACCGTGGACAAGCCGCGCACCCTGGTCGAGGGGAAGACCGGCGACGCCGGGGACGTGTCCCTGTCCTGCGCCCTGCCGCTCCTCGAGGAGGGGACCGCGGCCCTGATCATCCAGGCCTCCGCGGGCAAGGAGAGCGCGGAGATCAAGCAGCTGATCAAGAAGTCGGCGCGCAAGGCGGCCGGCTGATCGACGGGCGGACGATGACCATCGTTCTCAACGGCGTGAGGCGCGAGGCCCCCGCGGGGGCCTCGGTCCTGGCGCTGCTCGAGACGATCGGCCTGGCTCCCGGGCGCGTGGCGGTGGAGATCAACGGCCGGATCGCCCGCCGCGAGGATTTCGCGCGGGAGCGGCTGCGGGACGACGATCGGGTCGAGGTGGTCCAGTTCGTCGGAGGAGGCTAGGACCTGCATGAAGACCGACAGGCTCACCATCGCCGGGACGGCTTACGCGTCCCGCCTGATCGTCGGGACCGGAAAGTACCCCACCTTCGAGGTCATGCGAAGGGCGATCGAGGCGTCCGGAGCGTCCCTCGTCACCGTGGCCGTGCGGCGCGTCGATCTCGCGCGGCGGGATGGTGAGTCGCTCCTCGACCACCTCGATCTCGAGA
>DATNEZ010000214.1:0-2038 GCA_035606645.1 Binatia bacterium | reverse complement strand
CCCGTGACTCGACCCCTGAGAGGAGTGTGCGGGCCTCTCAAGTTCTTCGCGACGATTTGTAGTGAAACAGTCTGGTGACGGGATAGTTACACTTCAATGTCGAAACTGTCAAGTAGATCTTGCGGGCTAATCCCGTCCGCAGGTCGAGCGCAGGATCGAGATGTTGGCGCGCAGGGGCGCATCCGCCGACAGCCGCGGATCCATCTCGGCGCTCCGCTCGAGGTGAGGCAGGGCGTCGCATCGCCGATTGAGGCGCAGCAGGGCCTCTCCCAGTCCCTTGTGGGCCGATGCCAGTCCGGGAGCGGCTCTCAGAACTTCTTCAAACGATTGCGCGGCCAGGTCGAAGTCTCCGCGGTTCAGGAACGCCGTCGCGAGGTTGAAGCGGGCGTCCGTGTTGCCGGGCTGGCGCTCGAGGACCTCTCCGTAGCATCGCGTGGCCTGGGCGTAGTCTCCCTTCCTGAAAAAAACGTTCCCCTCGCCCAGGTGCGCCTCCACCAAATCCGGCCGGAGCCGGAGCGAAGTCCGGTAGGAGTCCAGCGCCTCGTCCAGCATGCCTTCCTTTTCGAGCTTCAGGGCCAGGCTGTAGTGCGCGCGAGGAGACGACGGATTCAAGGCCACGATCTTCCGCAGCCCCTCCACGAGGGTTGGGCCATCCGGATCGGCCTGCGCCGAGAGCACGAGGAGACCCGCCGCGGCACACCCACCGACGGCGAGGGACGCGCTCCGCCATCTCCACCTCGAGGCAGGGCTTGGAGCGGGGGCCGGACGAACCGTCTTGTCGGGCTTCATGGAAGCGGCCGGCCCCGCGTCCTGCCGAAATGAGAGATAGGACGCCAGGAAGAGCAACGCGGGGACCAGGTAGACTGCCGCGAAGCTCGACTTCCGGATCGCCCAGTCGAGCAGCGCCTTCTCCCGGGCGGTGTAGAGCGTGATGCCGAGGTGGGCCGTTGCGTAGCTTTCCGCCAGCCACTGCAGCTGCACGACGCAGACGACGAGCATCACGGAGAACACCGCCGACAGGGCGAGCCCGCAGACCCCGGCGCGGGTGGACCACCGCTTCGCCGACACGGAGAGGGCCAGCGCCAGGGAGGCCACCACCGACAGGTGGAGGCTCTCGCAGTCCATGGTCGTCAACGGCTGCGATTCTCCGGTGAGGTGGCTGTGAATCGTGATGCTGTTGCCGCGGGACGTGAGCGCGGTCAGGATGGGGGGATGTTCCACCAGCCGGAGCGCTCTCCCCGCCGCCGCGGCCAGCAGCCGGACGAACGGTCCCTGCAGCGGGAGCCAGATCACATAGATCAGGGCGAACAGCACCCCGACCCGCGCGAGGAAGCTAAGAAGCCGCCTGGTTGCGAGGACGGACGAAGCGCTCCGCCCAGAAGATCCAGACGCCCATGGTGAGGATGATGACGAGGACCTGCCAGCCATAGAGGTGCGTCCACTCGAACAGGCTCGGCCAGAAGGCTCCGAAGAGCATCATGGTCGCCACCCGCAGGAAGTTGATCAGGAAGACGGCGGGGATCCCGACCAGGATTCCCCAGCCCTTGTCGCGCCAGCGGCTCGGGAAGGCCAGGACGGCGGCGAGGTAGATGTAGGTCGGCTGGACTCCATCGCACGAACCCTCGATCGACGCGGGAAATCCGTTGAAGGTCAGGTAATGTCCCGAGGCCGTCGCCTCCCCGAACAGCGCGAGCATCGAGGCGGAGAGCCGGGCGATCAACCCGGTGAGACGCTCGTGCAGGATGGGCGCGAGCCACGACGAGGAGGTGAGGAACGAGAACAGGCCGATCAGGGCAAGGAAGATCACGCAGAATCGCGCCGTGGCGTACAGGCCCGGCGCGGCCGGGTCGCCGTCCCGGACACGATCCTTCTCGACACGATTCCGACTGCGGTGGCTTTTCACTGGACCACTCTGGGGGGGATTGTACGCCCAAGTTGACTCTCCCGGGGGCGTCCGTTAAAATTCGCCGCGGATTCCGGGATCGTCTAACGGTAGGACACGTGGCTCTGGACCACGGTATCGGGGTTCGAATCCCTG
>DATNEZ010000205.1:0-5924 GCA_035606645.1 Binatia bacterium | reverse complement strand
CGCAGCGCCCGCTCGATCTGCAGCGCGATGAACGACGCCAGGATGTCGGCCAGGGACACATGCTCGCGGCTGAACGGGACCGGGTCGTGCCGCCCCAGGACCACCGCGCCCCGCGAGCCCATGGCCGAATCGACCCCCAGGACGAGGAGCGCCCCGAACGGCCCGGCTTCCTTGACATCGCTTCCCGGCACCGCCGCGTGATCCTCCTGGCCGTGGCCGTTCGCGCCGGCTCCGAGGACGATGCGCGACACCGCCCCCGATCGGACTCTCGCGATCGGCTCCTCGAGGCGCCGCAGCAGGATGGCGAGCTCGTGCTGCGCCATCAGCCTTCCCTCGATCCAGCCGAAGCGCAGCGGAGGAAGCCCGTTGGACGGCTCGACGGTGGCGATAGCGAAGTCGGCCCCGACGATCTCGACCGTGCCGGTGGTTCCCTCGCTCAGGATCGCTTCGGCGCGCCCCTCCTGCGACAACGTGATCTGCAGCTCGCGCAGCGATTGCAGGTGGGCGAGAAACGGGTTGGCCGGATCGCGCGGGGACGGGAGGGGTCGGGGCAGTCCTTCGCCCGCGGGGCGGGGGTCCGCCGCGGGTCGGTCCAGGGAAGAGGCCGGATCGGGATCTGCCATGGTGCTAGAATCGGGCTCCTCAGGAGGCCTGATGATCGGCGGCTGGCCCCGATACGATCTCTACGTCATCTCCGACCCGATCCTGGCGCGCGGTCGATCGCACGTCGAGGTCGCCCGCGCCGCGCTGGAAGGTGGCGCCGACGCCATTCAGATCAGGGACAAGTCCTCCCCGGCCTACAACTTAAGTCTCGTTTCCTCCGAAATCCAGCTACTGGCCCGAAAATTCGGGGCGGCCTTCTTCGTGAACGACCGGGTGGACGTCGCCCTTCTGAGCGGGGCGGACGGGGTGCACGTCGGGCAGGACGACCTGCCGGCCCGCGAGGCGCGGCGCCTTCTCCCCCGGCCCGGCCTGATAGGGGTCTCGACCGGCACCCCCGAGGAGGCCAGAAGGGCCGAGCGGGAGGGGGCGGACTACGTCGGGGTGGGGCCGGTGTTCGCGACCGCCTCCAAGCCGGATGCCGGGGAGCCCCTGGGGCTCGAGCGCCTGGCGGCCATCGCCGCCGCGGTCGGCATCCCGGTCGTGGCCATCGGCGGGATCACGCTGGAAAACGTGGCGCGGGTGATCGCCGCCGGGGCGGCGGGCGCGGCGGTCGTGTCCTCGGTGGTCGGGGCGGACGACATCGCGGCGGCGGCGCGGGCCCTCAAGCGCGCGATCGCGGAGGCCAGGCGGGGCATGACCGCGCAGGGGCCACAGGCTCCCGTGAAACAGGTGACCGGTTGAAGCGCGCCCTGACGATCGCGGGGTCGGACTCGGGAGGCGGGGCCGGCATCCAGGCCGACCTGAAGACGTTCGGCGCCCTGGGGGTCTACGGCGCGTCGGCGATCACCGCGGTGACCGCCCAGAACACCGTCAAGGTGTCGCGCATCGTGGAGATCGATCCCGCCGTGGTCGCCGAGCAGATCGAGCTGGTCCTCGAGGACATCGGCGCCGACGCGGTGAAGACCGGCATGCTCGCCTCGACGCCGATCATCGAGGCGGTGGCCGAGGTCCTGGGACGCAGGCGCGTGGCGAACCTGGTGATCGATCCGGTCATGGTGTCGAAGACCAACGCCCGCCTGCTCAAGGCGGACGCGGTCGACGCCCTCAAGTCGCGCCTCCTGCCGCTCGCGTCGATCGTCACGCCGAACATCCCCGAGGCGGAGGTCCTGTCGGGGCTGAAGGTCGCGGACGCCGAGTCGATGCGCGCCGCGGCGCGCCGCATCCACGAGCTCGGCCCCAGGCGCGTGGTCATCAAGGGGGGGCACAGCGACGGGCCGTACGTCGTCGATCTCTATTTCGACGGGGAGAACTTCGAAGAGCTGAAGGCCGAGCGCGTGAAGACTCGCGCCACCCACGGCACCGGCTGCACCTTCTCGGCCGCCATCGCCGCCTACCTGGCGCACGGCCTCCCCCCGCTCGAGGCGGTCGCGCGCGCCAAGGAGTACCTGACCGCCGCCCTGCAGGCCGATCCCGGTCTCGGCAAGGGGATCGGCCCCGTCAATCACTTCCACGCGTCTCACCGGGGCTGAAAGGCGGGAGCCCCGGCGTGCCCCTGCCCCGCGTCATCCTGCACGTCGACATGGACGCGTTCTACGCGGCGGTCGAGGTGCGCGAGAACCCGGCGCTCGCCGGGAAGCCCCTGATCATCGGGCACAAGGGGCGGCGCGGGGTCGTGGCCACCTGCTCGTACGAGGCCCGTCCGTTCGGCGTCCGCTCGGCCATGCCGTCCATGACCGCCATGCGCCTCTGCCCCCAGGCGGTCTGGCTGCCGGGGCGGATGGGGCTGTACGTCGAGGTCTCGCGGCGCATAAGGCGCATCCTCGACGACTTCACGCCGCTGGTCGAGCCGCTGTCGATCGACGAGGCGTTCCTCGATCTGACCGGTGTCGTGCCCGGCCTCGAGGGCGGGGCCGAGACGGCGCGCCTCCTGAAGCGGCGGATCCGAAGCGACGAACGGCTGACCGCCTCGGTCGGCGTCGCGCCGACCAAGTTCCTGGCGAAGCTGGCGTCGGACCTGGAGAAACCGGACGGGCTGGTGGTCTTCCCCCTGGAGGACGTGCCGAAACGACTCTGGCCGCTGCCGATCGAGAAGCTCTGGGGGGTCGGGCCGAAGTCGGCCGCCCGGCTCCACGCCCTGGACATCCGCAGCGTCCACGACCTGGTCGCGGCCGGCGAGGGGCGGCTCCAGGCGGCGCTCGGCCCCGCCTCGGCCCGGCACCTGCTGGCCCTGGCCCGCGGGGACGACCCGCGGGAGGTGATCGCCGATCGCGATTCGAAGTCGATCTCCGAGGAGCGGACGTTCTCCGTCGACAAGCGCAGCGGCGAGGCGATCGAGGCCGAGCTCCTCGATCGCTCCGACGGCGTGGCGCGGGCGCTGCGGCGCGAGGGGCTGCAGGCGCGCACGGTGCGCATCAAGATTCGGACCGGCGATTTCACCACCTGGACGCGCGCCCGGACGCTGCCGGCGCCGACCTGTCTCTCGGAGGAGATCTACGCCGCGGCGCGCGACCTGTTCCGGACGCGCATCCGGCTCGGGGGGCAGGGCGTGCGCCTCATCGGGGTCGGCGCGAGCCACCTCGTGCCGCGCGGCGCCGGCCAGGCCGGCCTGTTTCCCGACGCGGCGCGCGAGCGCTCGGCCCGCGTCGCCAGCGCCGCCGACGCGCTCGGCGAGAAGTACGGCGGGACCATCGTCACCCGCGCGCGCCTCGTGAAGCCGTCCCCCCGCCCGGGCGGCGGCGCCGCGACCTCGCGGGCGGTTGACAGGCGCAACCCTCCGCGGTAAGTTCCGGCGGAACCACCGGTCATCCTCCCTTCCAGCACGAGGTGCGACATGCGAAGCGTCTCCCGGGTCCACGCCGCGAGTCTCCTGGTCGTCCTGGCTCTCCTGGCCCTGCCGTCCTCTCCGGCCGCCGCCCCGCGCGGGCGATCCGGCGAGGAGGTCGAGCGCTCCCCCGGCAACGGACGGATCCGGGCGCTGCGAGGCGACTTGACCCCTCCCAGTCCAGAAGCCCCGCGGGAGATCGCCGAGCGCTTTCTGGCCGGGCAGGCGGCCCGCTTCGGCATGAAGCATGGCCTCGCGGACCTGCGGCTGTCCCGGGCGGTCGAGAGCCCCGCGGGCCGCCACTTCCGCTACGAGCAGGTGTACCGCGGCCTGCCGGTGTTCGACGCCGGCGCCGAAGTGCACCTCGCCGCCGACGGCCGGGTCTTCCTGGCGCGCAACGACTACGCCCCGGGGATCGACCTGGCGGTCTCGCCGTCCCGCGCGCCGGCCGCGATCGCGGCCCTGGCGATCAAGGACTTCCTCGAGAGCGCGAGTGTCATCGTCGACAAGAAGGGGCGCGCGCGGCCGAACCGCGGCCAGGCGCTGAAGCTCGCGAGCGAGATCACTCCGGAGCTGGGAATCTACGCCGGCGAGGACGGCGCAGGCACGACCGGCTCAGCCGAGGCCGGGGGCCGGCCACGCCTCGCCTATCGCATGGTCCTCTTCGCGGAGTCGCCGTGGGGCGTGGTCGACTACATCCTGGACGCGAACACCGGCGAGGTCCTGCAGAGGCGGAGCCTCGTGCAGAGCTCGCACCTCACCGGGCGCGGGCAGGTGTTCGATCCGAACCCGGTCAACACGCTGAACGACACGGGGCTGAGGGACCAGAACAACGCCGACGCCCCGGAGCTCGCGCCGGCCTACAGGACCGTGGCGCTCCCGGGGGTGAGCCGCTGGCTGTTCGACATCTTCGGCGCGCTGATCCTGTCGGGGCCGTACGTCAAGATCAACGACCTCATCGAGGCGCCGTTCGACAACCAGCCGTTCTCGATGAACGGGGACTTCCTGTTCACGCGCGACCGGCAGGAGTTCGAGGACGTGATGGCGTACTTCCACATCGACCGCACGCAGCGCTACATCCAGTCGCTCGGCTTCACCACGGTCAACAACCGGATGATCCGCGTCGACCCGCACGGGCTGAACGGCGCCGACAACTCGCACTACGTCGGCTTCCCGTTCGGCTCGGGGTGGATCGCCTTCGGCGAGGGGGGCGTGGACGACGCCGAGGACGCGGACGTCATCCTGCACGAGTACGGGCACGCCATCCAGGACAACCAGACCATGGGGAGATATTTCGGGTTCGGCGAATCGGGGGCGCAGGGAGAGGGGTTCGGCGACTACTGGGCGTTCAGCAACGGGCCGAACGGCCCTGGCGCCTTCGACCCGGCCTGCCTGGCGGAGTGGGACTTCGGGTTCCTCGGCTGCCTGCGGCGCCTCGACTCGACCAAGCACTATCCGGAGGACCTGGCGTTCGAGGTGCACGACGACGGCGAGATGTGGTCCTCGACGCTCCACGACCTGTTCCTGGCGCTCGGCAAGGAGA
Organism: Binatia bacterium; assembly: GCA_035606645.1. Classification (GTDB taxonomy): domain Bacteria; phylum Acidobacteriota; class Polarisedimenticolia; order Gp22-AA2; family Gp22-AA2; genus Gp22-AA3. The sequence goes on along the minus strand of DATNEZ010000205.1, from coordinate 957 downwards.
CGGCCGATCGCGTCGTGCTGCAGAGCCACTTCCTGGTGCCGTTCCTGCCCCGGTTCTGCGACGGGGCGCGGGCGCTGCGCGACGCGGACAACGCCCTGTACGGCGGGACGCACGGTGCGGTCATCGGGGCCACCGTCGCGGCGCACGGGTTCGCCTCCGACCTGGCCGCCTCCGGCCTGGCGGTGACGAACGCCGGGCCCGCCACGGCCGACCTGCACCTCGAGATCGTCAACCAGGGCCCGTGCGCCGCGTCCGGGGCGACCCACTCGATCCGCCTCGTGTGCGCCACGAGCGGCGATCTCGGCGAGGTGGGGTCGGTCGAGACGGCGCCGCTGGCGCGCGGCGGATCGGGCGTGTTCAACGTGACGCTCCCCGCCCGGGAGGAGTCCTGCTTCTACCGCGTGCTCGTCGACGCGGCGGGGACGGAGTTCGAGTCCTCCGAGGGCAACAACGTCACGGACTCTCCGGCGTTCGGAGGATAGGGACAGGCCGGGCTAGCCGCCGGACTCCACGCGGAACGAGGCCTCGCGCTCGGCCGTGGCGCCGTTGCGGGTGTCGGTGACCCGGACGCGCACGCGGAAGGCGCCCCCGGGCCAGCCGGCGAGCGACAGCGCGTAGCCGAACGATTCGCTCGCCTGGTGCCCGCGGGTCACGGGCTTTCCCGCCTGGCGTACCCCGGTCTCCGTCTCGATGAAGAACGTGTACTCCACGTCGAGGTCCGGCTTCGTCCCTCCGCGGCTGCTGGCGCCGTAGACCTCATAGGCGAGCAGGATCGACTCCCCCGCGCGGAAGACGGAATCCGGCTCGGGGATCAACGCCGCGCCCGCCGCATCCCCTGTGCCGTCCGCACCCGCTCCGCCCGCGGCGGCCGCGCCCGCGCCTGGTCCTCCCGCGGGCTCGTCGCGCAGGCGCCCGAGGGCGATGGAGCTGAGCGCCAGGCCGCGGCCGAAGTCGGGC
>DATNEZ010000169.1:0-2705 GCA_035606645.1 Binatia bacterium | reverse complement strand
GGTGATCTCGTCCGGTGACGTCCGTCCGGGCTTGCGTGCGGCGACCAGGTCGGCCAGCTCGGCGTGCACCTGGGAGCGGGTGACCACCCCGGCCTCGAGCGCGTGGTGAAGGTCCCCGATCGCCGCGCACTGCTCGAGGCTGTCCACGACCACCTTCGCTCCGGCGAAGAGCCTCGGGTCGATCTCCTGCTTGTCCTCGTTGTCCGCGCCGACGCCGGCCACGAACGTGCCCGGGCGGACGTCGTCGCGGTCGATGAGGAACCTCGTCGAGGGCGTGCAGGTGATGCAGACGTCGCTCGCACGCACGGCGGCCGGCAGGTCCTGGACGGCCTCGACGGCCAGGGCGCCGTCGCGCCCCGTCTCCTCGGCAAACTCTTGGGCCCGGGCGAAATCCGAATCGAAGGCGAAGACGCGCTCCAGCGGGCGAACGCGCGCGAGGGCTCGAAGCTGGGCTCGCCCCTGATTGCCGCAGCCGCAGATCGTGGCGACCCGTGCGTCCTTCCGGGCCAGGTGCTTCGCAGCGATCGCCGTCGCGGCGCCCGTCCTCAGGATGGTGATTTCGATCGAGTCCATGACCGCGAGAGGGGACCCGGTGTCCCCGTCGCACAGGAGAATCAGCCCCTGGATGTTCGGCATCCCGTGTCGCGACGCGTTGCGGAAGAAATTGCCGTTGCACTTGGCCGCGAACCAGGTGCGATCCTGCCGGATCCCCGCGGCCTTGATGTGGAAGCCTCCGTCCGTGGACGGCACGCCGAGGACCCCCGGTCCCAGCGTGCGCCCCTCGGCATGCAGTCGCAAAGCGTCCTCCACCGAGGCGATGCAGTCGTCGAGGTCCAGAAGCGCGGCGACGTCGCGGCGCGCGAGGAGGATCGTTCCCCGTTGTCCCGTCTCAGCCGAGAAGGTGGTCAAGGCGCGCTCCCGGCGGGTGCTCCAAGGGCGGGCGGCCTCTCTCGAAGAGGCGCGCGCCCGTCACCCCCTTGAGGGTCATGGCGGGTCCGTCCACCGAAAGCATGGAGCCCTCCCGCAATCCGATGACCCGCAGATCGTTCTCCTCGAGGTATTGCAGGATCCGCTCCTCCTGCGTCTCCCCCATGTGCGTGGACGCGGGGTCGGGATCGAGGTAGTGGGGGCTGATCTGGAAGGGGACGAGGCCCAGCGCCTCGAAGGTGGGCGGCTGGACGATCGGCATGTCCTTGGTCGTCTTGAGGGTCGGGCAGGCCACGTTCGAGCCCGCGCTCGAGCCGATGTAGGGCACGCCCCGGTCCACGGCCTCCCGGATGGCCTGGATCAGCCCGTTCCGATGGAGCGCGTCGAGCAGCCGGAAGGTGTTTCCGCCTCCGACGAAGACCGCGTCGGCCTCGGCGACGGAAGCGCCCGGCTCGTGCGCGGAGACGAGCTCGTACCCCATGGCCGCGAACCGCTTGCGCGCCTGGGCCGCGTATCCGTCGCGATCGTAGAGCGCATAGGGCACGAACAGCACCCGGGCCCTGGCGCCGAGCGCCGACCGGATCTCCCCTTCCGCGTGGTCCAGGTACCCGCTGCCGTGGAGCGTCGAGTTGCTGATCAGGAGCAGCCGCCGAGTTGCTTTCATGATGTCACCCATAGTGGCGCCGAGAGTGTGGAGACTTGTCGTGTGCATGGAGCCGTTCGCCGGCGGGAGCCGTCCGCGGACAACTGGCCGTCCGCGGACGCGGTGCCGCCGTGACTCGTGGTGATTTCCTTGATCCAGGAGTGGAGACGTCCTGGCGCAACCCTTGAAGATGGGTGAGCATGGGCCGGCAGGTCATCGCACTCATCCGATTCGGTTCCACACTCTGAGCGCCACTATGAAATCGCCCGGAAGGCCAGGCCCGCCAGGCCTCCCGCGAGCACGACCCAGAGGGCGTCGATCCGGAATCGACGCATCGCCACAAACGCCGCGCACGCGACGCAGGCCGAGAACCACGAGATGCCGCCCCGGATGCCGTCGGGCAGGATTACCGCCGCCCCGAAGACCACAGCCAGGTTGAGGATCACTCCGATGACGGCGGCGGTCACCCCCGACAGCGCGCCGTGGAGCACCCTGCTTCCGCGGAGAATCTCCATGTACGGCGCCCCCGCGAGCACCAGCACGATGCTGGGAAGGAAGGTGGTCCAGGTCGTCACGAGGGCGCCGAGCGCCGCTGAGGCGAGCTGTCCTGTCGGCCCTGGAGCGTTCCACCCGGTCATGAAGCCGACGAACTGGAGGACCATGATCAGCGGCCCCGGGGTCGTCTCGGCGAGCGCCAGTCCGTCGAGGGCCTGGGCGGGCGTGATCCACCCGTAGACATGCACCGCCGCCTGCGTCACGTAGGCGAGCACGGCGTAGGCCCCGCCGAAGGTCACGAGCGCCGCTCCCGTGAAGAACCTGTACTGCCGCAGCGGCAGGCTGCCGCTTCCGAGCCAGGCCGCGAGGAGCACGTAAGGAAGTAGCCAGAGCAGGAGCCCGGCCCCGAGGGTCCGGCCCAGCCGGGCATAGGACGGCCGCGCATGGTCCGGGGCCGGGACGTCATCGCGGATCACCGGAGAGACGGCGTTCGGGCCGGGGTCGGATTCGCCCCCGCCGCCTTCCGGCCGGACCCCCTGGGCGCTCCACGTCCCGGGCCTGATCCTGGCGCCGGCGAGGCCGATCAGCGCCGCGGCCAGGACGATGACGGGAAACGGGACGGCCAGGACGTAGATCCCGA
>DATNEZ010000150.1:0-16041 GCA_035606645.1 Binatia bacterium | reverse complement strand
TCGGAAAGCAACTCGGAGTTCCGTCCTACCTGGTCCACTATTTCCGCTTCAAGGCACCGCTGCTGGCCCCCTTCAAGTACGTGCTCCAGACCTTGAGGACGGTGTCCATCCTCCTGCGCGAGCGTCCGGACGGAGTCCTGGTCGCGAACCCGCCGGTCGCGGCCCCCTTCGTCATCTGGCTCGTTTCGCTTCTTCTGGGTCATCGGTTCATCGTGGATGCCCACTCGGGCGCGTTCCAGCACACTCTCTGGCGCTGGTCCCTTCCGCTGCAGCGATTTCTTGCGCGCCGGGCACTCGCCACCATCGTCACGAACTCCCACATGGCGCAGGAGGTCCGATCCTGGGGCGGCCGGGCGGAGCTGGTCCAGGACCTGGCCCTCGACCTGGACCCCGCGGGAGAGAGCACCCGCCGGGGAAACTTCCACGTGGTCTTCGTCTGCACGTATTCGGTCGATGAGCCGGTGGATGCGGTGCTGGAAGCGGCCCGCAGCCTCCCGGAGGTCCAGTTCTCGTTCACGGGGGATCCCTCGTACGCCGGCCGGGGGATTCGAAAGGCCGTTCCGTCCAACGTTCGCCTGACGGGCTTCATCCCGGACCGTGAGTACCTGGCCCTCCTGCGGGGCGCCGACGCCATCATGTCGCTCACCCGGGAGGATCACACCATGCAGAGGGGCGGCTACGAGGCGGTGGCGCTGGAGAAGCCGCTCATCACGTCGGACTGGCCTCTGCTCCGGGAGGTCTTCTCCCGGGGCGCCGTTCACGTGGACAATTCGCCGGCGTCGATCGTCGCCGCCGTCAGGACGATCCAGCAGGCCCCGGGGGCGTTTCGAGAGGGCATGGCGGCCCTGAGGCGCATCCGGGCCGCGGTCGCTGCGGCGCAGGCGGAAAACCTGAGGCGGTTGTGCGAAGGACGCCTCGACGAAGGGAGCCGGACGTGAGAGTCGTCGTGATCGGTCTGGGATACGTGGGCTCGGTCTGCGTCGCGTGCCTTGCCCGGGACGGGTTCGACGTGATCGGTGTCGACATCAGCGAGGCGAAGGTGAAGCTCGTCGAGTCCGGCAGGAGCCCGGTCCTGGAACCGGGGCTGGAGGACCTGATCCGGGAAGGAAAGCGGGCCGGGCGGCTGCGGGCTTCGACGAAACTGGACGAGGCGGCCAGGGAGGCCGACGCCTTCCTGGTGGCGGTGGGAACGCCGTCGGCCAGGAACGGCTCCTCGGACCTGTCGCACCTTCTGCGCGCCCTGGGTCAGCTGGCGGACGTCCTGAAAGGCGTCGGCAAGTTCCAGGTCATCAATGTCAGGAGCACGGTCCCCCCGGGGACGATGCGGGGCAGCGTGATCCCCCTCCTGGAGGCGCGGAGCGGGCGCAAGGTGGGCACGGACATCGGCGTCGGCATGAACCCCGAGTTCCTCAGGGAGGGGACGTCCATCAAGGATTACGATTCGGCCCCGTTCGACCTGTGCGGCGTCTCCGATGCCCGCTCGGCGGAGGTGCTGAAGTCCCTCTACGCGGACAAGGGCCGTCCCTTCCACACGACGTCCCTGGAGACCGCCGAGCTGGTGAAGTACGTGAACAACGCCTTTCACGCGCTCAAGGTCGCCTTCGCCAACGAGATCGGCCGCCTGTCCCACGCCTCGGGGGTCGACAGCCTGGAGGTGATGCGGCTCCTCTGCGAGGACAGGCGCCTGAACATCTCACCGGCCTACCTGCGGCCGGGGATGGCGTTCGGGGGCTCCTGCCTGCCGAAGGACCTGCGCGCCCTGGCCTACGAGGCGAAGCGCCGGGACGTGGCCGCCCCGCTCCTCGAGTCGATCATCCTGAGCAACGAGATTCACCTCCGGGCCGCCATCGCCAAGGTCCTCTCCTACGGCCGCCCCCGGACCGCGGTCCTGGGCCTGAGCTTCAAGGCCGGAACCGACGATCTCCGTGAAAGCTCGATGGTCCTCCTCGTGGAGGGGCTGCTCTCCAAGGGCCTTCCGGTCAAGATCTTCGATCCCAACGTCCAGCTCCTGTCCCTGGTGGGGACCAACCGGGAGTACATCGAGCGGGAGATTCCCCACATCGGGACGCTCCTCGTGGGAAGCCGCGAGGAGGCGCTCCGGGACGCCGAGGTCGTCGTGGTCGGCACCGACGCCCCGGACATCGACGGCCTGCCGGCCGAGCTGCGCGAGGGGCAGGTCCTCATCGATCTGTCCGGCCGGCTCGCCGCCGACACCCGCCGCAGGCCCGAGGGAATCTGCTGGTGAGACACGGCGCGCCTGCCGGCGCTCTGCCGACGCAACCGGGGCTGCGCGAGAGGCTGGGTCTCCATTCGACCCAGGGTCTCGTCCTGCTCCTCGGGTGCGGGGCGCTGTTCGCCTGCGCGCAGATCATCCTGAAATCGCACTCGCTCAAGTATCCCACCGCGCTCATCGTCGCCGCGGCGGCCGCCTCGGTGTTCCTGATGGTGCGGCGCAAGTACGACGCCGCCGTCTTCCTGACGGGGTTCACCCTGCCGTTCTTCATCCAGTTCCTCGTCGTGCAGCGGGACAAGCAGGCGCTGGGAATCACCGGGACGTTCCTGGTGCTGCTGACGCTCCTGGCGACGGGCCTCGCGTCGGGCGCCTTCCGCTGGAGCCGGTTCTTCGGCTGTCCCGCGATCACCTGGCCCGTCCTGGGGTTCCTGTTCGCATGCGTGGTCTCCATGGTGAACACTCCGGACAGGACGCTGAGCCTGATCGCCCTCGACAGGGAGGCGGAGATGCTTCTGGTCTTCCTCCTCCTGATCAACGTCTTCTCCGAGGCGGTCCAGGTGTTCCGTTTTCTCAGCGGGCTCTACCTGGGCTTCGCCATCGAGTGCGGCATCTACGTCATCCAGAACATCCTCGGGTACTCCTTCGACATCCTCGGGAACACTCGCTTCGAGGGGACGACGGACGTCCAGGCGGGGCGCATCGGGTTCCAGCGGGGAACGTTCGCCGCGTCGCAGCACGCGCCGGCCGAGTATTTCTGCGTCCTGACCCTGTTCCTCGTGGGAGTCTTCCTGGCCGGGCGCCGGTTCCCGATCCGGATGAACCCGATGCTGGGGATGCTGATGGGCGGGGGATGCCTGCTCCTCGCGGCGAAGCGCGCCCCCCTCGCAGGCTTTGCCATGGGGCTGACGGTGATCTGCGTGCTCGTGGCCGTCTATTCCCGGCGGAGCATGCGCCGGCTGGCCCCCCTCGTCGCCGTCCTCGCGCTGCCCGCGCTCGCCCTGATGCCGCTCCTGCTCTTGAGGACCCACCAGGGGAACGAGAGCGCCCTCGAGGAGCGCATGAACCTGACCCACGTCGCCTGGCAGATGTGGGAGTCCCATCCCGCCCTGGGCATCGGCATCGGGACGTACGACAGCGTGAAGCGGCAGTTCCTGCCGGACGACTGGCAGGGGTGGCTGTACACGGTCCACAACAGGTACCTGCTCCTCATGGCGGAGACCGGCTTGTTCGGGCTCACCGCGCTCCTGGCGATGTACCTCGCGGTGCTGTGGCAGGCGTTCCGGGGGATCGTGCGCATCGACCCGGATTATCGGCCGGTCCAGATCGCCCTCGTGGGGATCTTCGTCGCCTTCTACTGGGAGATGGTCTGGCACATGTTCGATTCGAAGCAGCAGAACTACCTGTTCTGGTTCCTGGCGTCGATCGCCGTCGCGCTGCCGAGGGTCTTCCCGGCCCGGCGCATCTCCGGCCGCGCGGCCGACGGCGATCGGGACGAGCCGGCGCCGCTCCCGGCCGCCTCCTGAGCCGCCCGGGCATGAATCGCATCCTTCTCGTGGTTCCGGAGCGGCCCGCGGGCTGGCGCCCCGGCGCGATCGAGCCGTTCATGGAACCGGCCGAATGGCAGAGCCACGCCTCGATGTGCGCGGCGGGGCTTCCGGTGGAGGTGATCGGGGAACGGGAACTCCTGTCGGAAGCCGTCGCGAAGGACGACCTGATCGTCCTGGCGGATCCTCCGATCGATCTGCGCGACCGCGTGGAAACGCATCTGGCCACAACCGGCGGGCGCCTGCTGATCTGCAACGATCGGGGCCGCGAAGGCGCCCGCCGGACCGCCTGGCGTTCGCGAAGCCTGAGAGGGGACACGGCGCCGATCGATCTCCGACGCTCGCCCCGGCACGATCGAGGGGGTCTCCGCCGGCGGATCTCCGGCCTGCGCCCGTTCACGGCGCTGCGTCCCGGGAACGGCGAGGAGGTCCTCGCGAGGTGGGGGAGCCGGGGTCCGGCGGCCCTGGTGGTGGGGCAACGGGGAGGGCTGAAGTCCTGGAGGAGCGGGTTCTCCATGGATCACCTCGACGTCCCGGGAATGAAGCGCCTGTTCGAGGCGCTCGGAATGGACTGGATGAACGGTGCGCGCCCCCGCCCTCCGGTCCCGGGACAGGGGAGGGCGGTGGTCCTCCTCCTGCACGACGTGGAGGACCCGCTGGAGGGGGACCGCGGCGGCGTCCGGACGGTCATCGCCGGGCTCGAGGCCTGTCTCGACGCGCAGAAGAAACACGGTTTCGCAGCGACCTACAACCTCGTCGGCCGCTTTGCGGAGACCATCCCGGGGCTGATCAGGAGAATCGCCGAGGAGGGGCACGAGCTGGCGAGCCACGGGGCGACCCACCAGGTCATGGCCGATCTCGAGGCGGAGGGCCTGCGCCGGGAGGTGATCGGGGTCGAGGAGAGCGTCCAGCGGATCTGCGGGCTTCGGATCACGGGATTCCGCTCGCCCCGCTCCCGCTGGAGCGTTCCGCTTCTGGGCTGCCTGGCCGCGAGGGGCTACCAGTGGAACGCGGAGGCGGACCCCGCCGCGTTCCCGTACCGTGTCCCCAGGCGGGACGCCGGGGACCTCCTGCGCATCCCTGTGGCCATCGACGACTGGGACTTCGTGAAGAGGGGCTCCTCCCCGCGCCAGGTGCTGGCCAGGTGGAAGGACGAGGTCCGATGGGCCATCGAGCGCCGTTGCTGGGTCGGCGTGGGATCGCATCCCTCGGTCCTCGGGATCCATCCGGCCCGGATGGCGATGTTCTCCGACTTCCTCGCCTGGCTGGCCGCGGAGAATGTCGTGGTGATGACCCACGCCGAGGCGGCGGCGTGGTGGCGGAAGCGGACGCACTCCTCGACGGAGCCATGACCCCTCAAAAGACCGTGAGCTCCTCCGCCCGGCGGACGCTTCACAACACGGCGCTTCTCATCACCTTCGAGATCGCCAACCCGCTCCTGTCGATCCTCCTGGTCGGCACCATGACCCGCAAGCTTGGCGCGGAGGGGACGGGTGCCTACAACCTGCTCTTGAACTACTTCTTCGTGGCGCACTCCTTCACGTCCCTGGGGCTCAATTCGCTCGTCACCAGGGACGTGTCGCGCGACAAAAGCGCCGCCCGCCGCCACCTGTGCTCGTCGATCACCCTCGGGCTCCCCGCGTCCCTGGTGATGGCCGTGGGCGTCCTGATCGCCATCCGCCTCGCCGGATACCCGGCGGATGTGGTGCGCGGGGCCTGGTGGGTCGCGGTGTCCCTGCTTCCCTCCATCGTGATCCTGTACAGCGAATCGATCTTCATCGCGTTCGAGAAGGTGCGCTACATGGTCGGGCTGACCATGGTGGAAAACGCCGCCAAGGTGGCGACCGGCCTGTGGCTGCTGCACCACGGCTACGGCGTCGTGGCGCTGATGAGCTCCTTTGCGGCGTTCCGGTTCATGAACCTGCTCATGAATCTCGCGGTGTTCCACCGCCGGATCGCACCCCTGGGCTGGGATTACGACCGCGACATTCTCAAGAAGCTCCTCCACAGCGTCCCCGTGTTCGGGACGATTTTCGTCGTCGCCGCGCTCTACCTGAGGACCGATGTCTTCATGCTATCGAAGCTGGGAACCCTGGCGGCGGTGGGCTACTACACCATCGGCTACCGCCTCTTCGCCATCGCCCAGGTCGTTCCGAAGAGCTTCAATACCTCGATCTATCCCGTGCTGTCCAAGCTGTTCCACGAGTCGCAGGACTCGTACCAGCGGGCCAGCAGCATGGCCGTCCGGTACATCCTGGTCGTGCTCCTGCCGATCGCCGCGGGGATTGCCGGGCTCGCCGACCCCGTGGTGCGCCTCCTGTTCGGCCCGGGGTTCGGCGACGCCGCGTCGGTCCTCAAGGTGGTGATCTGGACCCTCGTCCCTTATGGCATCGTCCGGGTGCTGGCCTCCTCGCTCTTCGCGTCGAACCGTCAGCACATCGACCTGAAGGTGAACCTCATGGGACTGGCGACCAATGTCCTGCTCAACGTGATGCTGATCCCGCGCTTCGGGATACTGGGCTGCGCCTGGGCGGCGCTGATCTCCATGTGCTGCTTTCTCGCCTTCCAGTGCTGGTTCCTGAGGCACGAGGTCGGGCCGGTGCTTCGCGAGGCGGAGATCGTGAGGCCCGCCCTGGTGACGCTCGCGCTGGTGGCATGGCTCCACCTGACGCCCGGCCTGGCGCTCTGGGCCCGCATCGCGATCGGAGCGGTGGGATACGCCGGCCTCCTTCTGGCGCTCGGCGTGGTGCGGCTGGATGAGCTGCGCGCGGTGATGCCGCAGCCGTTCGCGCTGCCCGTGCCCGAGGAGCCGGAGGCGTGATCCCGGCGGGCGCGTCGCTGCCGAGGGTCCTCCTGGTCGGCCCCCTTCCGGTTCCCCCGGTGACGGGGGGGGTCGAGAAGGGGATCGATCTGCTCCTGCGCACCGACCTGGCCCGGCGCACCGGCATGCGCGTGTTCAACAACTACCGCCGCCCGGATCCGCGACGTTCCCTGCACTCCCGTTTCCGGTATCAATTCGGGATGGTCCGTTCGTTACGCAGGGAGCTCCGAGACCGTCCCGTGGACCTGGTCCACGTGAAGACCAGCAGCGGCATCAATTTTCACCAGAACGCGCTCTTCGCATGGACGGCGCGGCAACAGGGTCTCCCGGTGCTGTTGCAGATTCACGGAGGCAAGTTCGAGGTCTTCTACAAGGAGAGCCATCCGCTCCTTCGGGCCTGGATCCGCCATGCGCTCTCGACCGTGGACGCCGTGGCCGTCCTCTCGCGGCGCTGGGCGGATCGGATCGCGGGGATCGCCCCGGCGGCGCGCCTGGTCGTGATCCCGAACGGCCTGGAGGCTTCGGAAGTCGCCTCGTTGAGCGGGTCCGAGGAGCGTCGTCCCGAGCGCGTGCTGTTCGTCGGCACGGGAGACCAGGTCCTCAACGACGAGAAGGGGCTGGCGGACCTCCTCGACGTCCTTCCAGGCATGCTCCGCAGTCGGCCGGCGTGCACCTGGGTCCTCGCGGGCCTCCACGATCCGGCCGCCGTGCGGGATCGGCTCGAGACGTCGCTCGAGCCCGCCCGGCTGGAGGGGCGGGTCGAGTTCCTTCCGTGCGTGACAGGAGCCGCGAAGATCGCCCTCCTCCGGGAGTGCTCGATTCTCGTCCTCCCCTCCCATTACGAGAACATGCCGAATATCCTGCTGGAGGCCATGGCCGCCGGAATGGGCGTCGTCGCGAGCGACGTCGGAGCCATCCCGGAGATGCTGCGCGCGCCCGAGGGGGGCATGCTCTTCCGGGCGGGGGATCGCGACGGCCTGAGGCGCGCCCTCTCGGAGCTGCTCGGGTCGCCGTCCCGGGTGCGCGACCAGGGCCGGCGCAACCTCGACACCGTGACGCGGGACTACACGATGTCCACCGTCGAGGGAATCCTGGAGAGGACCTACAGGGACCTGGGCGCGGCACGGGACGTCCGGCCTCCCGTGCGCCGGCACCTGGCCGCGCCGAGCGAAGAGGAATCCCGATGACGGAAACGCGTGAGCGGCAGGTCTCCTTGTCCCGCCGCCGCGAGTCCGAGTCCGAGGTCGAGGTGCTGGGAGTGCGTTTCGACAGGCTGACGCGCGCGGCGGCGCTGTCCGTCATGACGCGCACCTTCGGATCGAAACGGGCCTTCAAGGTCTACATCCCCAACGCGCACACCCTGAACCTGTCGTGCTCGGACGACCGCTTCCGGGAAGTCCTCAACGGCGCCGACCTGCTGCTCAACGATGGAATGGGCGTGCAGATCGCGAGCGCCCTGGCGGGCAAGCCGTTCGCCGAGAACATGGTCGGAACGGATCTCACTCCCCAGGTCTGCGCCGAGGCCGCCCGGGCGGGCATCCCGGTGTTCCTGCTGGGAGGAGAGATCGGGATGGTCACGCAGGCGGCCGAAGGGCTCAAGGACAGGATACCCGGGCTCCGCATCGCCGGCGTTCATCATGGATACTTCGGCGATCGGGACGACCGCGCCGTCGTGGACGAGATCAACCGGTCCGGCGCCGGTGTCCTGCTGGTGGGGCTGGGCAATCCGATCCAGGAGTTCTGGATTCACAGGAACGCCCCTCGCCTGGAGTGCGATCTCTGCATCGGAGTGGGCGGGCTGTTCCACCACCTGAGCGGGCGGCTCCGAAGGGCCCCATCCTGGGCCCGCGGCCTGGGGATGGAATGGGCCTTCATCCTGGCGAGCCAGCCGCACAAGTGGCGCAGGTACATCCTCGGGAATCCGCTGTTCCTGTACCGGATCGCAGTCGATCGGCTCCGCAGGGGACGCCGCGCGTGAGTGCCACGTCGCCCAAGAACCTGATCAAGCGCTGGTCGCGCAGGGTGTTCGCGGCCGGGAGCCGGGCGCTGAGCCTGGGCCGCCCCAGTGCCGGGAACGGAGTGAGGATCCTGACCTACCATCGGATCGCCGCGGATGACCGCGATCCGTTCGCGGTGCGGCCCGGTGATTTCGTCCGGCAGATGGAGACGATCGCGAGGACCTCGGCCGTCACGGGCCTCGACACCGCGCTGGACGGTCTCAAGGCCGGTGGGGCTTCGATCCCGAGGGTCGTCGTCACGTTCGACGACGGGACCGCCGATTTCATCAGGGAAGCCGCCCCCGTGCTGTTCCGCCTCGGCATCCCTTCCGTCATCTATGTCAATCCCTCGAGCCTGGGCGAGCCGGGATTCCTCGGCTGGCAGGACGTCCAGGAGCTGTCACGTGCCGGGGTCGAAGTCGGCTCTCATGGCATGGAGCACGTCTCCCTGGGCCGCCTGCCGCCCGACGAGGTCCGTCGCCAGCTCCTGGACTCGCGTCGCGCCCTGGAGGACCGGCTGGGTCGCGACGTGCGGGCGCTGGCATACCCCTACGGGACGATGCGCGATTTCAATCCGCGGGTCATGGGCGAGGTGTCGAGCGCGGGATACCGGAGTGCCTGCACATCCATCAACGGGGTGAACGGACCCGGGTCCGATCCCATGGCGCTGAGGCGAACGAAGGTCGAGCAGGGAGACATGAGGATATTCCCGTGGATCCTCGACGGCGCGCTCGACGGCTGGGCCCTGATCGACACGCATCTCTCTTTCCTTCAGAACCGTTATGTGTGACGATGGGACGCATCCAGGGCCCATTTCAGTTTCGTCATCGCGATTGCAGGACGGGGATTGAGTCGTGCTCCTGCCTTCGATTTTCTCCCAGGATCGAGACGACTCCGGGGAGGAATAGCGATTCCCGGATGGCCCGCTTATTGCTCAATTCGAAGCAGGGAGCCTGCGTTGTGGGTGAAGCGGGGTTCCCCGAAGGCACAATGTCTCCCGGGAGGGACGGGGATGAGGCGGGCGGCCGAACAGTTGTCTAGGTTTGGGGACAGGACGTCGGGCAGGATTCTCCTGGCCGCCGGCCTGTTTCTCTTGAGCGGCGCCGCCGGCGCCGGGGCCGCCACGTATTACGTGGATGGTAACTGCCCCCAGAACGGCAACGGGCTTGCCGTCGCCTGCGCGACGACGAGCGGCGGCACGGGGCCGAAAAAGACGATCGACGGCGGGATCGCGCTGCTCACGAGTCCCGGGGACGTCCTCAGGATCCGCGGAGCCCACGCGGCACACGACCAGGAGACAGCGAGTTTCGACGGACGCTACTTCGCGGACTATTACTACGTCAACGGAAAGCACGGCAGCAGCAGCGCCCCCATCACGATCCAGCCCTACAACTACTCGGGACCGGGCACGGGGGAAACGGTATACCTGGACGGGACCACCCTCCCCAGCTCGGGATGGAGTCAGTGCACCAGCTGCTCTTCCGGAGTCTGCGCCGGTGTGCCGGGAACCTGCGGTGATGTCTGGTACGCGACCGATTCGGGACTGGCGAGCAAGGTCATGGGGGCGCAGAAGGCGGACGGGACTCCGACCTGGCGGGTCGCAAGCCCCTCGGACCTGACGAACGGCCACGCGGCCTATGAAGGAACGGCTCCCGAGATCGACTCGTACAGCCAGGAGACGGCGGGAGGCATCATCCTCGTGCGGTGGGGCCAGGGGGCGAATGCGCCGCTTGCCGCCAGCAATCCCAAGCCCCATGTGTTCTACAACAACAACGGCAACGGCTTCTGGGTCACGAACAGCAGCTACATCACCATCCAGGGGTTCGTGCTCCGCTGCCACCGGTCCGCGTCCATCATCCTGGTGGACCAGGATGGGCCCGTGAGCGACATCACGGTGCGCAACAATCGGATCCTCTACAACATCGACAGGAGCGGGTCGGGTTCCGACTACGGGATCGTCGTCTACGCGGCGCTTTCCGCCACGATCGAAGGGAATGAGATCGCCTGGACCGGCAGCGAGGGCATTCACACGGAAGCCTCGAGCAGCGGCTCCGCGCTGATCATCCGGGGGAACTGGATCCACGACATGGGAGATCCCGGCATTCAGGGGTCCTATCCCAGCGGCACGCCGATGGGTGTCATTCTCGGCGAGAAGGGGAACCTCAACGGGCCCGGGAACTACGCCGGTTCGGTGTTCGAGGGCAATCTTCTCGAGAACCTCGACGGCGTCTCGACCTTCGGCGGAGTCGCCAAGGGGATCATCCTGGAGCACACGCCCAAGAACTGGATCATCCGCAACAACATCATCCGGAATGTCGCCGGGTCGTGCATCAAGGCGGACCTGGCGGACGGCGATTCCATCGACAATACGCAGATCTATAACAATCTATTATTCCGGTGCGGGCTCAATGCGCGCGGAACGACGTCGGCCGGGATCTACATCAATGTGGGGTCGGGCAAGCTCCTGCGAAGCAACCTCATCTACAACAATACGTTCGTCAACAACCTCGATGGCGCCATCTGGCTGGATAATGCCGGGTCGGTGTCCGGAAACGTGATTCGGAACAACATCCTGTACGATTCCGGGGCCAAGCAGGTGTTGACCTGGCCGGCTGCGGCGACGTTTCAGAACAACCTCGTCTATTCCACGGCCTCCGGGAACGTCACCTCCGTGAACGGCCGTTCCTGGAGCTGTGGGGGCCTGACGACGAGCGTCGACGCCGATGGGGACGGAACGGCCAATGACAACGTGAAGTGCGCCGACCCGAAATTCTCTCTCCTGTCGGGAAACGACTTCCATCTCCTGATCGGATCCCCCGCCATCGACGCGGGGACGGCGACCGGGCTGCCGGCCGGCCGGACCGCGAGCATCAACAACACCCTCGCCGCGGCGCACGGCCTGCCCGTGTACAGCGACAACCTGGCCAGGGCCGGCAGCGCATGGGATGCGGGGGCGGTGGAGTACGGCGGGGTCTCGGCCCCCGCGGCGACGATCACCCTGAGCGACCCGTCGCCGACCGCTGCGGGGAACGTGACGTTGACCCTGACGACCTCGGTCTCGGTCGTCGTCCTGCCGGGGCCCCTGACGTTCCTGGAGAGCGACGGGACGTCCTCCAAGACGGTCGTTCTCACCGGCGCCCTCCCCGGATCGGTCTTCACCGGGACCTTCGTGGTGGACACTGCCGTGGCCGATGGGCCGGGCAGCTTCAGCCTGCCGCTGAACAGCCTCGTGGATGCCTTGGGGAATCGGGGGAATGCCATCAGCAGCGGCGGACAGACCACGATCGACAAGACCCCGCCGAACGCTCCGCAGAATCTGCGGACCGGCACCTAAGGACCCGTCTCCCGACCCCTGACCACTTCACCTGCCGCGTCTCCATGATCGAGGATCTGGATTGAGACCCCTGGCCCTCCGCGACCTCGGGAAGCGCCTGTATGCCGGCGCCCCCGCCTGGGCGCAGGAGCTCCTGATCTCCGGGTATTTCTATGGGAAATCCAGACGGATGTATGGCCCGGACTTTCGCAGGACCGCGGCATTCCTGGAGACGAGCCAGTGGCTGGACTCCGGGAGGCTGGCCGATCTCCAGGGCGCGGAACTGGAGCGCCTCGTCGAGGCAGCCCGTCATACGCCGTACTACCGATCGCTGTGGCGCGAACGAGGGATCGATGCCGCGCGGGTGCGCTCGGTCGGCGATCTGAAGGATCTCCCCCTGCTCGACAAGGAAACCATCCGGCAACGCGGAGAGGAGTTCGTCGACGATCGAGTGGATCGACGACGGCTCTTCACGTCCCTCACGAGCGGGTCGAGCGGCACGCCGGTTCGAATCTACCAGGCGCGAGCGTTCGAGCCGATGGAGGAGGCTTTCCTGGCGCGCCAGTGGGGGTGGGCCGGGATCACACCCTGGTCGCGGCGCGTGAAGATCCGGGGCGATCTCCTGCTCCCGGCATCGATGGAGTCGGAAAGCCCCTGGAGACGGAACCTCGCGGGCAACGAGCTTCGCATGTCAGGGTACCATCTGTCCGCTCGAACGGTCCGCGCCTACGTGGAACGGATCAGGCGGTTTCGCCCCGAGGCCCTCTTCGCATACCCTTCGTCCGCAAGCATCCTCGCCGCCCTGGTGAGGGACTCGGGGCTTCGGCTGGACGTGCCGCGGGTGTTCACGTCTGCGGAGACGCTGTTCCCGGCGCAGCGCCGCCTGATCGAGGAGACGTTCGGGGCCCGGGTCTTCGATCACTACGGGATGACCGAGGCCGCCGTCGCCATCCAGGAGTGCGAGCGAGGGACCTATCACGTGATTCCCGAATACGGGATCACAGAGCTGCTGCCGGTACGCGATGACCCGTCGGGCGAGCTTCGCGAGGTCGTTGCGACCGGCCTGATCAACAAGACGATGCCCCTTCTCCGCTACCGCACGGGAGACGTCGTGCGCATCCAGGAAGGGGTTTCCGCCTGCGCGTGCGGCCGCGTCTTCCCTGTCGTCACGGAAATCCTGGGCCGCCAGGAGGATCTGGTGCAGGCGGCGTCCGGCGCCTGGGTGGGGCGTCTGAATTTCGTGTTCGGAGGGTTGGCCGGAGTCGTCGAGGCGCAGATCGAGCAGGAGCGGAATCATGATCTCATCGTGCGCGTCGTGCGCGGGACCGGCTATGGGAAGGGGACCGAGGAAGCCATCCGCAGGAACCTGCGGGACAGGGTGGGGGACCTTCGCGCGTCGATCGAATACGTCGACGTGATTCCACGGGGCCCCAACGGGAAGCTGAAGGCCGTGATCTCCCGGCTGGAGCGGGGCCCCGCCGGTCATGGGTGACGAGGCTCGTCCTCACGAGATCGACCGCAGGGCGCTCTGGGGACTCTTCGCTCTGGCCCTCGGAGTCCGGCTGTTCTTTCTCTTCATCTCGGACAATGAGGACGGCGACGCGTTCGCGAGAATCCAGCTCTCGCGAGCCGCCGTCGACGAGGGCCGCTGGCTGCCGACCGAGGTCTGGCTGCCGGTCCATTTCTGGATTCTCTCCATCCCGTATGCCCTGGGTCTGCACGGCCAGATCTGGGCGCGCTGCCTGACGGCCCTCGTCGGCGCAGGCACCGTGCCGTTTGCGGGCCGCCTGATCGCGCGGGTGTTCAATGGAAAGGCGGCGCTGGCAGGGGGCCTGATCCTGGCCCTGAATCCGCTGCACATCCGGTATTCGGTGGTGACCGTGTCCGAGGCATTTCTCGGGTTCTTCGTGGTCGTGGGTCTCTGGGGGTTCACGGAGTGGGTCTCGCATGGAGGGTATCGATACGTGATGCTCGGGACCCTTGCCATGAATCTCGCCTGCGGAAACCGCATGGAGGCATGGCTGGTCGTGGCGATCTGCCTGGGAGTCGTGCTCGGCGGGCCTCATCTGGCGTGGAAGGAATTCGGCCCGGACGCGAAGAGGCGAGGGATCGCTTTCTGTGCGCTTTCGAGCCTGTTCGCCTGCGGGTGGATGATTTTCAGCTACATCGGGTACGGGGATGCGCTCCACATCGCGACGCTCAATACCGGAAGAGTGGAGGCCGATCCGATCTATCAGCGATCCATCGGGTGGTATACCCTGGCCTTCTGGCCGGCCGTCCTGTTCGCGTCCCTGGGGCCCCGCGCGTTCCTGGCGTCGTTCCACGGCGCGACGAGGGCGGCCGTTCGTGGTCCCGGAAGGTTCCTGAGCCTCCTGTTCTTCGGGTGCCTCGCGATCTACTACGTTCAGAACGCCCGATCCGGGATGATCACCGATGCACGCTACGGAGTGTTCCTGCTGATCCTTCTGGTGATCGGCGCCGGGCCGGCCTGGGAGCGATGGGGAGATGGCGCCCGGCGAGTCCGGTGCCTCGGCCTCGCCGCCGCCTGGCTCGTCATGGTATGGGTTCTGGGGATTCTGCCTCTCGGCATCCTGTCCGCGAAGATGCAATCCGTGTCTCCCTGTCCACGGATCAAGGCGGAAATCCGGGAGGTGGACGGATGGCTGAGGAGCCAGCCGAGGCCGCCCGTCGTGGCCCTGGGGCCGGGACTCGGTCGGTATGGTCCGTGGTACTCGCTCCTGGACGACTGGTACCCGGAGAGTCGCGTGATGGTCGTCAAGTCGGAAGAGGCGCTCGTCCGCGCCGTTCAAAGCCACGAGTCGGGCTATGTCGTTCTCGGCAAGGAGAAGTCGCCGGATGCGGCCCTGTGGCTTCGGCACCTGCCTTCCGTGACGCTGCTCCGGGTCCACTCCGGTCCCGAGTTTGAAGCCTATCGCTGGTGAGGACATCCCGGGCGCCTCGTGCGATTTCGTCCCGCCGTCCCCGGCCGGGAGGCCGCTTCCGTTGCGCGAGGTGATGATGTTGACGTGGAAGTCGCTCCGGCACGATCTCAGGACGCACCTGCTGGAGGCCCCTGAGCGCAGGCGCCTTCCGATGCTGATCGCGCGTCTGAGCAAGTACGCCGTCGCGGCGCTCTTCTACTACACCGGGCTGACCGGAGCGCTCCTGCGCCGGACGCTTCGATCCCGGAACGCCTGCCTGATCCTCGGGTTCCATGGGACCACCGATGCGGAGCCGGGGTATTTCTCCCCGGGACACGCGATCGCCAACGTCCACGACCAGCTCCGCTATCTGCGGCGCCACCTCAGGCAGGTATCCCTGGGGGAGATCGCGGTCGCGATCGGGCGGGGGGATGCCCCGCCGTCCGCGTCCTTCGCGGTGACGTTCGACGACGGGCTCGCCAACAACGCGAGGTTCGCGATCCCCGCGCTTCGCGACCTGGGACTTGCGGCCACCTTCTTCATACCCAGCTCCTTGATCGGGTCGGCAAAAGACCTCTGGGTCTTGTCGCTCAGGGAGCTGGTTCGCGGCTGGCGTGGCGAGTCCGTCCCCGGGACGCCGGGACTCTGGCCCGCACTGTCCGTCTCGGACGAGGCGAGCCGCTACGCCGCCTTCTTCAGGATCAAAGAGACCCTGAAGGTCCACGAGGCTCGGCGCAAGGAAATCCTCGACCGGCTGGCGGCGGAGGCGGGCGAACAGGTCCGTCCTCCCGAGGCGGATCGGGTGATGGGGCGGGATGTCCTCATGAAGATGATCCAGCCCCCGCTGACGGTCGGCGCCCATTCCAGGTCCCATCCCATCCTGTCGGGCCTGGACCGCGCGCAGTGCGAGGCGGAAGTCGCCGGCTCGCGCGCCGATCTCGAGCAGATGCTGGGGCGGCCCGTCCTGGATTTCGCATACCCCAACGGGCGCTTCCCGGACTTCGACGACACGACGCGCACGGTCGTCGCGGCGGCGGGCTTTCGGTGCGCGGTGACCACCGAGCCGGGGACGGTCAAGCAGGGTGACGATCGCCTGGCCCTGCGTCGCTGCCTCCCGGGAAACGTCCCGGCCTTCCTCGCGGGCTTCGACCTCCTGTCCCGCGCCTGGGCCGACCGCGGTCGACCGGGCGACGGGGATCGGCCGCTCGAGGG